>DASUWA010000006.1 GCA_036378675.1 Acidimicrobiales bacterium | reverse complement strand
GTGGGGGCTGACCCGAGCGGACGTCGTCGTTGCGGTCGGCGGAGGAGTTGTAACCGACGTCGCGGGGTTCGCTGCTGCGGTGTATCACCGGGGCCTGGCCGTGATCCACGTCCCCACGACCCTGCTTGGCCAGGTCGACGCCGCGATCGGCGGAAAGACGGGGGTCAACCTGCCCGAGGGCAAGAATCTCGTAGGTGCCTTCTGGCAGCCAGACGCAGTTCTCTGTGACACCGAAACCCTCACCACTCTTCGCCCCCGTGAGTACCGGAGCGGGTTGGGTGAGATGGCCAAGTATGCGTTTCTCGGAGTCGAAGGACTACGTGATATGGCTCTCGATGATGCCGTCGCGGCTTGCGTGTCGTGTAAGGCAGCGATCGTCGGGGCGGACGAACGGGAGAGCGGTCAGCGTGCCCTGCTCAACTATGGACACACGTTGGCTCACGCCATCGAAACCGCCGGCGTTTATAACCTTCGCCACGGTGAGGCGGTGGCAATTGGACTCGTTTACGCCGCCCACCTCGCCCGGAGGCTCGGTCGTATCGACGACGCCCGGGTCGCGGAGCACGAGAAACTCATATGCGACTATGACCTGCCATCGAGGCTTCCTCCGGACTCCGACCCAAATGCATTGGTGGCGATCATGGGGAAGGATAAGAAGGTCACTTCTAGCGGGCTTACCTTTGTTCTCGACGGACCCGATGGGCTTCAGGTCGTGCGTAATGTTCCAGAGCCAGATGTCAGAGCTGCTCTGGAGGAGATCGCCAGTTGACCTCGGCCGGTGACCAGCGTTCGGTTGTCCTTCTTCTCTCTGGGCCCAATCTGAACCTGTTGGGTGAACGCGAGCCCGACGTCTACGGGACCGCCACCTTGGCCGATCACGTCCGACTAGCGGAAGCGACCGCCGCCCGACTCGGGCTCGCAGTTGAACATCACCAGTCCAACCACGAGGGAGAACTGGTCGATCTCATTCACGCCGCCCGGGGAAAGGCGGCGGCGATAGTCATCAACGCAGGCGCATTCACCCATTACGCCTGGTCACTTCACGATGCGCTCGCGGCCTTCGAAGGAACTGTTGTTGAGCTCCACCTTTCGAACCCGGCGGCACGGGAGTCGTGGCGCTCGACGTCTGTGGTCGCGCCGGTCGCAACGGGGGTGATAGCCGGGTTCGGCGGCGAAGGATACCGGTTGGCTATAGAAGCCGTCGCGGAGCGTCTCAAGAACGAGTCGTCCTGATGCTTGCGCCGATGGACCAGGCAGGCCGACTCGATCGTCTCCGGCAGGCGATGGCGAGCCATGTCGGGGGGGACAGTCCCGTGGTTGCCCCCCCGGAGGCGCTGCTCATCACCAGCCTTACCAATGTTCGCTACCTCACCGGATTTACCGGGTCGGCTGGGATGCTCTTCGTGCTTCCAGACGAAACTGTGCTGGTCACCGACGGGCGGTACGACACTCAAGCCCATGAGCAGCTCGCAAAGGCTGGCGTGGCGGCGAGAGTCGTGGTAGCCGGTGCCGCGAAGCAGAAGGAGGCCGCCCAGGAACTTGCCCAGGGACTTGGCAGTCTTGGACTCGAAGCGGCCCACATCAGCTGGGCCCGGCAGCGCGCGTTGGATAGCGATTGGTTCCCGTCCGCGGAACTGCTGCCGACTATCGGACTGGTCGAGGATCTCCGCCGAATCAAGGACGAAGGCGAGATCGCCAGGATCGCAGAAGCGTGCCGGATCGCGGACCAAGCACTGTCGCTAATCCGGCCGCGCCTGTCAGAGAACCCAACCGAAGCGGAGTTCGCCCGGATACTCGACTTCGAGATGCGAGAGCTCGGTGCGACCGGGCCCTCGTTCGAGACGATCGTCGCAGCAGGTCCGAACGCCGCCATGCCCCACCACCGCCCAGGCCTTGACAGGATCGAGAAGGGCTACCCGATCGTCCTCGACTTCGGCGCCCTGGTAGATGGCTACTGCTCGGACATGACCCGAACCGTTTGGACGGGCGGCATCGGGCATCCCGATCTACGCAGAGCGGTCGAAGTTGTCATGGCGAGCCAGGCTGCCGGCGTGGTGGCCGTGGGGCCCGGCGTGAAGTGCTCGGACGTGGACAAGGCCTGCCGGGAAGTGATCGCCGAAGCGGGCTGGGCTGATGCCTTCGTTCACGGGACTGGTCACGGGGTGGGGCTTGACATCCACGAGGCCCCATCTGTGGCTGCGACGTCGACGGATACACTTGAAGCCGGCCACGTCGTCACCGTGGAGCCCGGGGTCTACCTTCCCGGACTCGGGGGTGTCCGAATCGAGGACACCGTCGTGGTGACCGAAGATGGCTGCAGACCGTTGACCAGCACTCCGAAGGACCTGCCCTGATGCCCGCCGTATCCACCAATGATCTGAAGAACGGGATGTCCCTGGACCTCCCGGAGGGTCTTTTTTCTGTTGTCGAGTTCCAGCACGTCAAGCCTGGCAAGGGCGGGGCGTTCGTGCGCACGAAGCTGAAGAACGTGCGCACCGGCGCCGTCATCGAGCGCACCTACCGTGCCGACGAGAAGCTCGAGCAGGCGATGATCGACAAGCGGGAGATGCAGTACCTGTACCTCGACGGGGACGCGTTCGTCTTCATGGACACGACCGACTACGAGCAGATGAACGCGCCGCGGGCGAGCCTCGGGTCTTCGGCGCAGTACTTGAAGGAAGGGAACTCGGTCGTGCTCCAGATGTACGGGGGTGAGATCGTGGGAGTCGACCTTCCGGCGGGAGTCGACCTGACAGTGACCGAGACGGAGCCTGGCGTCCAAGGTGACCGGGTTTCAGGCGCCCGCAAGCCGGCCGTGCTCGAGACAGGCATTCAGGTTCAGGTGCCGCTCTTCATCAATCCGGGCGACAAGATCAAGGTCGATACCCGGTCCGGTGAATACCTCGGCCGGGCAGGAGATTGACGACCGGCTCGTCCCCTTCGCACGGAAGCCGGCGGCAAGCTCGAGAGCGAGCGCTGTCTCTACTGTATGAAGCATCAGCAAAGGGTTTGCCGGCGCTAGCGGTCCTCGACGATCTGCCAGTTCCGCCGGACGACTTCACGGCCGACCTAGTGCGCGGAGTCGACTCGTCGCTCGACGAACTGGATGCCCTGATCGGGTCTCACTCGATCGACTGGGCCCTGGACCGCATGCCGGTGGTGGACCTGACGTTGCTCCGGCTCGCCACCTACGAGTTGTGCCATCGGCCCGACATCCCGACGGCAGCGGTTATTTCCGAAGCCGTCGAGCTAGCAGGCCAGTACTCCACCGATGAGTCGGGCCGATTCGTGAACGGGGTTCTGGCGGCTATCGCCAGCGACGTTCGCACAAAGGATCAGAACAACAGCGAACGCTAACGGCTTACGCGACCTGCCGGATCCAAACGATGCTCAGGCTGTTCGGAACCACCGGGGCCGTCGTCGTGGTCGTAGCCGACGGAACCGACGTCGTGCTCGTGCTGCTCGGTGCTGTGGTGGTAGTCGTAGATGGCACCGTCGTCGTCGTGGGCGTGCTACCCGAGGTGAAGGTGTTCGGACCCACTTGGCTCAGGGCGAGGTCTGCTGCGGCGCCGATGGCCGTCCCGCTGAGGACCGTCACGTGGATCGCGCTCACCGAAAAGATCCCGTTGTTGGTCGACTGATAGTCGGAAGTCAGTGCGAGCGTCGTCTTGAGGGTCGAGACGAGGTTTGATGTGATCAGACCCAGGACTCCCGAATCGCTGCTGATGGCGGCGGTCACCGCTCCCATCAGGTCCTGGTTGGGCCCGCTGCCGACGCTCACCGCAATGGTTGCTGTCGCACCCAGAGGAATTGATACTCGTACGTAGAGGTTGCCGAGCGAGGCGGTGCCGCCAGGCGAGGCTCCGGCCGTCCCCATAGTCGCAGAGGACGTGATCGCCGACGTTTCAAGGGTTACGTCGGCGAGCGAGCTGAGTGCGGGACCAATGGAGGGAATCTTCGAAAGGTCGAACGTCACGCCAGTAGCGCTCGGGCTTCCCGAAGTTGTGCAGGACGGATTGGAGGATCCGACCTGAATTGACCCCGGGGAAGCCACCAAGCCCGAGCAAGACGCCGAGGAGCCAGACGAATCGGCCTCTGCGTACTGCGCAAGACCTCCCGTGGTCAACCAAGACTCATTCGACAGAAGGTTGGCAGACGGTTGCGCCGACGATGCCGGGGTGCAACCTGCCTGGGTGCTCGGGCACACGACGTTCTGGTCGGGCGGACCCGATCCGCTGTACGAAGCGGACGTCGGAGCAGGGTTCACCGGGGCCGAGGCTCCGCCTAAAAATGAGGAACTGAGGTTGAACGCCTGTGACGAGGCGTTCGACGTATACGTGCTGGATCCGCTGCTGTAAAAGCCGATCAGTCTGATCCCATTCGCGGCCCGCTGCCCGCCATTAGGCCGATGAAAGCCCGCAAGCGACGCGTTGTCGTGCACCAGCAGTAGCGCTTGTAGCGTCCTGCCCATCGCCGCACTCCCACCGGTAATTGCGGACGTGACTCCCTTGGCCTGTGCGATGACGTACCAGGACGTAAGTCCTGTGGGAGTAGGAATCGAGTTGTTGTAGCAGGCCGAAGACGGGGGAAGCTCCGCAGACGCGCCCGAAGGTTGGGTGGTGTACGTGGCGACAGAAAGCGTGTAGTAACCCAGGCTTGCCGCGTTTCTGACCGAGTCGGCGGGACCCGAGCCGGCGGGTAGCCAACCTCCGCTCGGAAGACCGGCGATCGGCGAGCCACCCTGGCAAGGCACGGTGCCGGTTGGTGCCGAAAGCCAGTGTTGGATCGAGCTGATCTCGCTCTGCAAGCCGGTTTCGGCCGCGTCGACGGTTTGCAACAGCTTGCGACCCTGAGCGAATCCGGAGAGGCTCCCGACCGATTGCTGTACGGCCAACGCCGTGAGGCTAATGATGACCAACATGCAGATGACTGCGGCCAACATCGCCATCCCGGTATCTGCGCGACTCCGGGGATGACGTGAACGCCTCAGATTCCCACGCATGCGCTTACCACCGTTCCCGTCTGTACCGAGTGCGACATGTTCCGGGCTGTCAGCGTTTGGTTCACCGTGGCTCCCGACGTATCCGAGCCCTGGTCTTGCGGCTGCTTGAGGGTGAACTGGACAGTGACGAGCCCGTTGTACTGACTGCTTTGTGTAAATGACAGGGCGCTTACACCGCTTGCTACAACTCCACTTCCTGTGATCGATGTCTTCTCAGTGAGTTGTCCCGCGGACGTCGACCACTCGGCGCACGCAGGCTGCGACGAATTGGTGCAGTTGACTCCGGTGTTCGCCACGTAAAGAGTTCCGGCGTTTATCGACATGTCGCACGCGAAGCGAATGTTGGCTTCGAGAAGGCCCAACGCCCGTTGGGCGGCGGCGCTGTCGTTCTGCTGCGCAGTGCTCTGAGACACGGTTCTGTTGGCGCTGATCAGGTAATTGCCGACTATCGCCAGTACGACCACCAGCAAGGCTGCGCTCAGCACCACCTCGACGAGGGTGAACCCCTCCTCGTGGCATCCTCTGCGACGGCCGATCACGACGTCGCCCCACAGGTCGTACCCACCAGTAGACAGTCCGAGAGCGACAGGTTGGTGACGACGTGGTTCTCCAAACCAGTCCGCGCGGGGTTGAGCCACCAAACCACCGCCCACGCGGTCAGAGGTGGGGTATTCGGGTCGCCGGTGAGGTAGACGGCCACCCCATAGGTCCGACCTCCGACTGAATAGCAGGCGAGATGCGGTGAGAGGGGAGCGCCGAGTGCGAGGCTCGACGCAGTGGGGGGGCCGTTCACCACTGTGGGGCAAGTTGGGGTGGTCCAGGTTGTGGTACCGCAACTTGTCGCCGCCTTGGCTCCGTTCACATCAAGAGGTTGCTGCTCGAAGCAGTTTCCGGCGACATTGGGATCCTGGGACCAGGTTGCGTCAGCGGCACCCTTCATCCCGTTCGTGATGACGCCGGGGGAGAGTGAGCGAACCTCTTCGGTCGCCTGGTTGGCGAGTGTCAGGGCTGTTGAGCGCTGGCGGTTGAAGGCGACGTCGACGACCGAGTTGACCATCACATAGGTGAGACTCAACATCACGATCGCTATTACCGTCATCCCCATCACCAGGTCGATCACTGAGAAGCCGGCATCCCTGTCGATTCCAGCTTCGGCGCGGCGAAGTAGGCGACGCGCGCCGTGGCGACAGTCGCCCGCGGCAATCACTGGTCCCCCTTCTCCGAAGACTGCATCACCTCGGCTGTCGGGATGGGGGAAATGACTCTTGACAACTTTCGCCCAACAGTCGTTGCGCGCATTACATCGCAGATCGCGCTGAAGGGGGGTTACCGCGGATCTTGTATCAGTCCTCTTGAAGCACCGCTTTGCCCTAATCCGCCCCGAATCGACGCTGATCAGTAGATCTCCGGGAACCCGCCCCTCGCGCTAGTATGAACTTCCGACCGTAAAGCCGGTCCTGTGAGGCCGGTACGGAGAGGAGGTTGTATTGGCTGAACGCGAACGTGCTCTGGCGCCCCCATACGGGGGCGTTTTTGTTGCCCGGACCACGGTCATGGACGTCGAGGACGTCCGGCGGGCCACCTGGCGGATGGCCCACGAGATCATCGAGCGAAACCATGACCTGGACCATCTAGTCATAATCGGGCTGCAGACCGGCGGGGTCTGGCTGGCCTCGAACCTGGCAAGGGTGGTCGGCGAGGTGACCGGGACCGACGTCTTGACCGGGACCCTGGACGTCGCCTTCTACCGCGACGACATCGGGCTTCGTCCGGTCCTGCCCGAAGCGACGACCGAGATCCCGGTCGAGCTGACCGGCAAGACCGTCGTGCTTGTGGACGACGTCCTCTATACGGGACGCACCATTCGGGCCGCGCTCAACGCGTTGTCCGACTATGGCCGGGCCCGGTCGGTCCAGCTGGCCGTGATGGTCGACCGTGGCCACCGCGAGCTCCCGATCCGGCCGGATTATGTCGGAAAGAACCTTCCGACCCGGCGGGATGAGATGGTCGATGCCACCGAAGCGGGCGTCGTCATCGGGGACGTGAGGCCTCGTTGAACGCCAGGCCCCGCCACCTCCTGTCAGTAACCGATCTCGGACAAGAAGGAATAGAAGAGGTTCTTCGCCTCACCGACAGCTTCGTCGAGGTCAGCTCGCGCGCTATCCCGAAGGTGCCGGCGCTGCGCGGCAAGACGGTTGCTTCACTCTTCTTCGAGGATTCCACCCGCACCCGGCTGAGCTTCGAGACCGCCGCACGCCGGCTGTCGGCCGACGTGATGACCTTCTCGGCCTCGAGCTCCTCCCTCAATAAAGGAGAGTCGATTCGGGACACGGTAGAGACGGTCCAGGCCATGGGCATCGACGCGGTGATCGTCCGCCACTCCGGCGCCGGAGTGCCCTGGCAGGTGGCCCGCTGGGTCGACGGCCCGAGTGTCATCAACGCCGGCGACGGCTGGCACGAGCACCCCACTCAGGCGCTTCTCGACTGCTACACGATCGCTGCCGAACGCAGAGCACGTGGCAATCCTCCCCCGGCAGCCGGGCGGCTGCCTCTCGACGGGATTCGCATAGCGATAGTCGGCGATATCCGGCATAGCCGGGTCGCCAGATCGGACGTGTTCGCCTTCGACGCACTCGGGGCTCAGGTCATCCTGGTGGCCCCGCCAACGCTGCTCCCGCCCTCGCTTGCCGGTTGGCCGGTTGAGGTTTCATACGATCTCGACGCGGTGCTGCCGAAACTCGACGTCGTCTACCTCCTGCGGCTCCAGAGAGAACGCATGACCGAGGCGCTGCTTCCATCCGTTCGCGAGTACACCGCCCGCTACGGGCTCACCAGACAACGACGCCAGCAACTCGGAGACCAGGCCCTGATCATGCACCCCGGTCCGGTCAACCGTGGGGTCGAGGTCGCCGCCGAGGTTGCCGACGACCCGTCCTCGGTCATCACCCGCCAGGTCGCCAACGGGGTCGCCGTTCGTATGGCGGTCCTCTATCTGCTCCTCGGATCGGGGGTCGACCTTGTCGCGGCGTAATCCACCGGCAGTCGTCATCAGAGGCGGAACCATCGTCGACGCTACCGGGACCCGCCCGGCGGACGTTCTCATCATGGAGGGTCGTATCTCGACCGTCGGATCGAAGGTCAGCTCGGTACCGGCCGGGACCGTCGTGCTCGACGCGTCGGGCTGCATCGTGGCGCCAGGCCTTGTCGACCTGCACTCCCATCTGCGAGAGCCCGGCCGGGAGGAGGCGGAGACAGTCGAGACCGGGGCCCGGGCCGCGGCGCTTGGCGGCTACACCGCGGTGGTGGCCATGCCGAACACCGAGCCGGCAATCGACTCGGCTGCTGTTGTCGCGCAGGTGCTGGAGCTCGGATACGAGGCGTGCTGCGAAGTGCTCGTCGCCGGGGCCATCACGGTCGGCCGTAAGGGCACCCAGCTTGCCCCCATGGCGGAGATGGCCGGCATGGGCGTCCGGATCTTCACCGACGATGGCAGCGGTGTGCAGGACGCCCGTCTCATGCGCCGGGCGATGGAGTACGCCGGCGCCCTCGGCGTGACCCTCGCGCAGCACTGCGAGGACGCGTCGCTCGCCGGAGGCGGTCACATGCACGAGGGTGAGTGGTCGAGCCGTCTCGGCATCGCCGGCCAGCCGGCAGAGGCCGAGGAGCTGATGGTCATGAGGGACCTGGCCCTCGCGAGGCTCACCGGCGCCAAGCTGCACTTCCTTCACCTCTCGACCGCCGGGTCGCTCGCCATGGTCCGCGGTGCGAAGGCATCCGGGCTCGAGGTGACGGCCGAGGTAACGCCGCACCACTTCACCCTGACCGACGCAGCTGTCGCGACCTACGACCCGGTGTTCAAGGTCAACCCGCCGCTGCGGACGGGTGCAGATGTCTCGGCCGTGAAGGACGCCATAGCTGACGGGACTGCCGACGCGATTGCTACCGACCACGCTCCTCACGCCCAGGAGACGAAGGAGCTTCCCTTCGATCAGGCGCCTCCGGGAATGCTCGGTCTGGAGACGGCGCTTGGGCTCGCCCTAACCGAGTTGGAGGTCCCGACGGAAAAAGTGCTCGGGTTGATGTCCTGGCAGCCCGCGGCCATCGCCGGACTAACGGCTGAACACGGAGGACCGATCGCGGTCGGTAGGCCGGCCAACCTGTGCGTGATCGATCCAACCCACAAGTGGGTGGTGGATCCGAAGTCTTTGGCAAGCCGGTCCCGCAACACACCGTTCGCCGGCCGGACCCTCCTCGGGAAGGTTCGCCACACCGTCTTACGCGGCGAACCAGTCGTCATCGACTTCGAGGCTCAGCGTTGAGCGGAGTCGAGTTGACTAACCCTGAGGCGCTACAACGGCCGGGCGTGGGGATGGGGTCCCCACGCTCCGGAGGAGGCCGGGGTTGGGGCCCCGGCCGGGCTAGGTGTCACAGTTGAGCGGTTTGGTTGAGGCGTTGCTCGTCCTCGCGGACGGCAGCGTGTTCGAGGGTGAGGCGATCGGCTGGTGGAATGCGGATGAGCCCGCACCCGCCACAGGCGAGGTGGTCTTCAACACGACTCTCACCGGCTACCAGGAGGTCCTGACCGACCCGTCTTACGCGGGCCAGATCATCTGCTTCACCTATCCCCACATCGGGAACTACGGCGTCTCGCCAGCCGACAACGAAAGCCGCCGCGCCTTCTGCCGCGGGCTTATCGTAAGGGAGGTTTCGCCACGCCCGAGCAGCTGGCGCTCCGAGCAGACGCTTGACGAGTTCCTGATCGAGCAACGCCTTCCCGGGCTCGCCGGAATAGACACGCGACGGTTGACCCGCCACATCCGTGAGGCCGGCGCCATGCCGGCTGCGTTCGCGCCGGTCGAGGGTCCTGCTGCAGTCGACGAGACCGCGATCAAAGAAGCGGCGCTGCGCGAGCCGGGAACCGACGGCCGGGACCTGGCCGCGGAAGTCACCACACGCGAGTCGTACACCATCGGGGATGGCCCCTTGGGGGTGGTGGCTTATGACTTCGGCATCAAGCGGACGATCCTCCGCCACCTCGGGCGCCTCGCGACCGTCGAGGTGGTGCCTGCGTCGACGCCGGCATCCGAAGTGCTCGCGCGCAAGCCCGATGGTGTGTTCTTGTCCAACGGCCCGGGAGATCCTGCCGCGGTCGGGTACGCGTCCCGAGCGATCGGAGATCTGATTGGGCGGGTGCCTGTCTTCGGGATCTGCCTCGGGCACCAACTCCTGGCAACGGCTCTTGGGGCGGAGACGTACAAGCTTCCGTTCGGGCACCACGGTGGGAACCACCCGGTGCGAAGGCTGTCCAGCGGCGCAGTCGAGATCACCAGCCAGAACCACAACTACGCGGTCGCCGACGGGACCATCAAGAGTGCCGATATCACGCACGTAAACCTCAATGACGGTGTCGTCGAAGGGCTGGCCTGCCGAGATTTGCCCGCGTTCAGCGTCCAGTACCACCCCGAAGCGGGCCCCGGACCGCACGACGCCAGCTACCTCTTCGACGAGTTCCGGAAACTCATGGAGCGTTCCTCATAATGGCGGGTCGCTGATGCCGCGACGGGACGACATCGAGAGCATCCTCGTCATCGGCAGCGGGCCGATCGTGATCGGCCAGGCGGTCGAGTTCGACTACTCGGGAACCCAGGCGTGCAGAGTGCTCTGCAACGAGGGCTACCGGGTGATCCTGGCCAACTCGAACCCGGCGACGATCATGACCGACCCCGAGTTCGCCCATCGGACCTACGTCGAGCCACTCACCGCCGACGTTCTCGAAGCCATCGTCGAACGCGAGCGGCCAGACGCAGTTCTGCCCACCCTTGGCGGGCAGACCGCCCTCAACCTGGCGATGGCCCTGCACGAACGCGGCGTCCTCGAGCGATATGGGGTGGAGATGATCGGCGCCAACAGCGAGGCGATCGCCACCGCAGAAGACCGCGAGCGGTTCAAATCCGCGATGACCGAGATCGGGCTCACCGTGCCAGAGTCCGGCTTCGCCTACACGCTCGACGAGGCCCTCGAAGTAGGCGACACCATCGGGTACCCGCTCATCGTGCGCCCGTCGTACATACTCGGTGGCGCCGGCACTGGGATCGCAGTCGATCGCGAGGACCTCGAGCGAATCGCGTCGGTGGGGCTTGCGGCCAGCCCGATCTCCGAGATCCTCATCGAGCGATCGATAGCCGGCTGGAAAGAGTACGAGCTGGAGGTCATGCGCGACCGCGCTGACAACTGCGTCATCATCTGCTCGATCGAAAACTTCGACCCCATGGGCGTTCACACCGGGGACTCCATAACGGTCGCGCCTGCGCAGACGCTGTCCGACACCGAGTACCAAGTGATGCGGGACGCCGCTTTTGCCTGTATCCGGCGCATCGGCGTCGAGACTGGTGGATCGAACATCCAGTTCGCGGTCAACCCCGCAACCGGTGAGCAGGTCGTCATCGAGATGAACCCGCGGGTCAGCAGGTCTAGCGCGCTTGCGTCAAAGGCGACCGGGTTCCCTATCGCGAAGATCGCTGCGCGCCTTGCTGTCGGCTACACGCTCGACGAAATCCAAAACGACATAACCCGCGAGACCCCAGCATCCTTCGAACCGACCATTGACTACGTCGTCACCAAGGTTCCCCGATGGGCGTTCGAGAAGTTCCCTGGGATCTCGGACGTCCTGGGTACCCGGATGCAGTCGGTGGGAGAAGCGATGGCAATCGGGCGGACCTTCACCGAGTCTCTTCAGAAGGGCTTGCGGTCCCTCGAACGAGGCCGCCTGGGGCTCAACTGCGATCCCGGCGAAGGTGCGTACGCGAGCTGGGACGACGAGGAGCTGGTACGGAGGGCAGCCATCGCGACTCCTGATCGACCGTTCCAGCTCGAGGAAGCGCTGAGACGAGGAATCAGCGTCGAGAGGATCCATGAAGCCACAGGTGTCGACCCGTGGTTCCTCGATCAGATCCTGCTGGTCGTCGACGAGCGGGCAAGGCTTGCGGAGTTCGACGGACCTGCGGCGCTGCGCCGCGTCGACTGGCGCCGCGCAAAAAGGCTCGGATTCTCAGACGGCCAGCTCGCGTGGCTCTGGAGGGTCCCGGAGAACGAGGTCCGCTCGGCGAGGCTGGCCTGCGGGGTGAGTGCCACGATGAAGACCGTCGACACCTGCGCTGCAGAGTTCGAAGCCCGAACGCCGTACCACTACTCGACCTACGAGGACGAGGACGAGGTCCGACCCGGGCAGCGTCCCAAGGTCATCATCCTCGGGTCCGGACCAAATCGGATAGGGCAGGGCGTGGAGTTCGACTACTGCTGCGTTCAGGCCAGCTTCGCGTTGCACGACGCCGGCTTCGAGACGGTGATGATCAACTGCAATCCCGAGACGGTGTCGACCGACTACGACACCAGCGATCGCCTGTACTTCGAGCCGGTCACCTGGGAGGACGTCAGCAATGTCATCGACGTCGAGTCGGCTTCGGGGACCGTTGCCGGTGTGATCGTCTCGCTCGGCGGGCAGACACCGCTCAAGCTGGCCGGTCAGCTGCCGGCAGACCTGATTCTTGGCACCTCTCCCGACGCGATCGACCTTGCAGAGGACCGCGAGCGCTGGAATGCGCTCTGCGCCCGTTTGGAGATCCCCCAACCTGCCGGGGGCACTGCCACAAGCGTCGAGGAAGCACTGGCGATCGTGGAGAGGGTCGGGTTCCCGGCTCTGGTGAGGCCTTCGTACGTGCTCGGCGGACGAGCGATGGAGATCGTCTACAACGAAGCCGATCTCCGGAGGGCGATGAGCGAGCTCGTCGGTTTCGGATCGCTTGGTCGGGAGGGAGGTCTTTCGGCGGAGCGTCCGGTGCTAGTCGATCGGTTCCTGGAAGACGCCACCGAAGTAGACGTCGACGCGGTCCGCGACGTCACCGGAGAAGTAGTGATCGGCGCAGTGATGGAACACGTCGAAGAGGCCGGTGTCCACTCGGGAGACAGTGCATGTGTGATTCCACCCCCGACACTCGACCCTGGAACCATAAAGGTGATCAAGAGCTATACCCGCGACATTGCCGGTGCTCTCAACGTTGTCGGGCCCCTAAACGTCCAGTATGCGGTTAAGCGACTCGGCGATCCTTCCGGCGGCGCGACTCAAGTCTTCGTGATCGAAGCGAATCCGAGGGCCAGCCGTACGGTTCCGTTCGTCTCCAAGGCCACCGGCGTTCCGCTCGCCAG
Source organism: Acidimicrobiales bacterium (assembly GCA_036378675.1). NCBI lineage: Bacteria > Bacillati > Actinomycetota > Acidimicrobiia > Acidimicrobiales > Acidimicrobiales bacterium. The sequence continues at coordinate 36,897 of DASUWA010000006.1, read as the reverse complement.
GGTCGCAGCTCGGGTCATGACCGGGTCCACCCTCGACGAACTTCGCGACGAGGGGCTTCTGACGCCTCCGGTTAGCGGCGGGCATGTCAGCGTCAAGGAGGCCGTGCTTCCGTTCACCCGTTTTCCGGAAGCCGACACCTTGCTCGGCCCGGAGATGCGGTCAACGGGAGAGGTGATGGGAATTGATTCAAGCTTCGGGTTGGCATTCGCGAAGAGCCAATCGGCCGCTGGTGACGAGCTCCCCGCGAGCGGGACGATCTTTTTCTCGCTCGCGGACCGCGACAAGGCCGCTGGTGTCACGGTCGCGCGGCGTTTCGTGCAGCTGGGCTTCTCGATCGCTGCAACGGCAGGGACCGCCAAGTTCTTCGAGGACGAAGACGTTCCAGTCTCGACGGTCGTAGACAAGGTCTCGGCGGAGGACGGCACCCGCATAGATCCCACGGGCGCGGGAGTGGACGCCGTCGGACTGCTCCGGGATGGGAAGGTGAACCTGGTCGTCAACACTCCCCGCGGCCGCGGACCTCGCGCCGACGGCGCGTACATCCGCAGGGCCGCCAACCAGCACCGGGTCGCCTGCTTGACCACCGTTGCCGCGGCCAGGGCCGCTGCCGCCGGCATCGCCGAGCGATCAAGCAATCCGCTCACCGTGAGAAGCCTGCAGGAGTACCACGCGTCGGAGCAGCTTCCGCTGACGTGACCAGGCGCGCCCGACCGACCCGGCTGTCTTCCGGAATCGATCTCCGCACCAGAGTCGGAATTGTCGAGCTTCCCGTACCGGTGATGACCGCGTCGGGAACGTCGGGTCACGCCGCCGAGCTCGAGCCGTACATGGACCTTTCAAGCCTCGGAGCGGTGGTCGTCAAGTCACTTTCGATCGACCCTTGGGACGGGAACCCGGCTCCGCGCCTGCTTCCTCTCGAAGCGGCGATGCTCAACAGCGTCGGGCTGCAGAACCGGGGCGTTGACCATTGGCTTCAGTCTGAGCTTCCGTCCCTCGCCGCGACCGGGGCACGAGTTGTCGCGAGCATCTGGGGCTGCACCGCTTCGCAGTACAGGGACGCGGCTTCGGTGCTGGCCAAGGCGATCAGTTCGGGCACCGGGCCCGCATCTTCGATCGTCGCGGTGGAGGCCAACATCTCCTGCCCGAACATCGAGGACCGCCGCAAGATGTTCGCCCACAGCACGTCCGGAGTCCGCGACGCGACCTCCGCGGCGGCCGAAGGCCTGCAAGGAAGCGTTCCCCTGTGGGCGAAGCTCAGCCCCAACGTGACCGACCTGACCGAGATGGCCCGAGCAGCGATCGACTCGGGGGCGTCCTCGGTGACCCTCATCAATACGGTCATGGGGATGGCCATCGATCCGGCGACAGGAGCCCCGAAGCTCGGCGCCGGTGGAGGGGGGCTGTCCGGCCCGGCGATCCATCCGGTAGCCGTTCGGGCTGTGTACGACTGTCGAACCGCCTTGCCCGCTGTGCCGATCGTCGGCGTGGGGGGAGTCCAGACGGGGGAGGACGCCGCAGAATTGTTGGCCGCCGGGGCCGACGCCGTCCAGGTGGGCACGGCCACCTTCGCCGATCCGCGCGCGCCCGCGCGAATCCTCGAAGAACTGGCGCGCTGGTGCGAGGCGAACGAAGTGACAAGCATTGAGCAACTGAAAGGACGCGCCCATGACCGCCGTTGAACCAGCACCCAGGACCGACCGGGACCGCCTGATCCTCGCGCTCGACGTTGATGATGCCGTCGAGGCGCAGAGGCTGGCGAGGCAACTCCGGCCGTGGTTCGGTACCGCGAAGGTCGGGCTGGAGCTGTTCAGCGCCGAAGGGCCCGCGGTAGTCCAGACGCTCATCGACGACGGGTACAAGGTCTTCCTCGACCTCAAGCTGGCGGACATCCCGACGACAGTCGGCAAGACAGCGCGAGTGCTCGGCGCGCTCGGTGTTTCCTACCTGACGCTGCACGCGTTCGTAGGTCCGGTCGTTCTTCGCACCGCGGTGGAGGGGCTCGCAGAAGGAGCGGATCGGGCCGGGTTGCCCGTGCCGTCCGCTCTCGCGGTGACCATCCTCACGAGCGACTCCGGAGCGCCGCCCCACATACTCGGCAAGCGGGTCGGTATCGCGATGGAAGCCCACTGCGCCGGCGTCGTATGCGCCGCGTCCGATGTGCGCGAGGCCAAGCAACTCGCGCCCCGCCTGCTGGCCGTGGTCCCCGGGGTTCGTTTCGCGGGCAGCCCGGCCCACGACCAGCTGCGCTCGACAACTCCCGAGGAGGCTCTCGAAGCCGGAGCGGACATGCTCGTGGTCGGGCGAGCCGTCACCGCCGCACCTGACCGCGAGGCCGCGGCCGCGGCCATCTCTGCTTCGATCGCCGGCTAGACGAAAAGGCCCTATCGCGGCAAATGTGGCGGAGGGTTGGGGAAGGCGGCAGCGCCCGTAGAGCCGCGCTATGGTGCGCGGCATGCCCTTGCCGCCAGCCCTGTCAGCTGACCAACGACAAGCCGCCTTGGAGAAGGCAGCTGCGGCTCGCAGGATGCGAGCAGAACTGAAGGAGAAGCTGAAGATGGGCTCGATCACCCTGCGGGAGCTCCTCCAGCAGGCCGATCAGGACGACGTGGTCGGAAAGATGAAAGTCCTCGCCGTACTCGAGTCTCTTCCGGGGCTCGGCAAGGTGAAGGCGCGGCGGCTGATGGAAGAGGTCGGGATAAGCGAGACCCGCCGGCTGCACGGGTTGGGCGACCAGCAGCGCAAGAAGCTCTTCGAGAGGCTCAACAGCTGACTCTTGCGAGAGCGGCTCGCAGCTCACGCCGGGCAGCGTCGTGATCGTCTCCCGATGATCTTCCCCGAATGATCTTTCCAAAGTGATTTTTATAGTGTCCGGCCCCGGCGGGGTCGGAAAGGGAACCGTCGTGACGCGCCTCCTCGAGCTTCGGCCCGACCTCTGGCTGTCACGATCCTGGACGACCCGCCCGAGACGACCGACCGAGCCCGAGGACGCCTACGTCTTCGTGGACCGTCCCACCTTCGAGAATCGGATCCGGGAGGACGGATTCCTCGAGTGGACGGAGTTCGCCGGAACGCAGGCGCTCTACGGGACGCCTCTCATTGACCCGACGGCCGTCGAGCCCGGCGGCCCGGACGTTCTCCTGGAGATCGAGCTCGACGGGGCGCAGCAGGTTAAGCGCCGGTATCCCGAAGCGGTGCTGATCTTCATCGTTGCTCCGTCGACCGAGGATCAGGAGAAACGGTTGCGCCACCGGGGTGACGACGACGAGATGGTCTCCCGCCGCCTCGCAGTCGGCGCGAAAGAGCTCGAGATAGGGGAGCGCATCGCCGACCACGTGGTCGTAAACGACGACGTCGAAAGGGCCGCCAACGAGGTCGCTGGTATACTCGCCGGGTACTCAGACCCCGGCTGACGGGCTCGGCCCACCAATCGAGGGCCGGCTAACGAGGTCGGCCAATCGGGCGGCCAGCGCCCACCGTCATCCTCAACCCTCTGGAGCAGCCCCCCAAATGTCCGACCGTCACCCGACGATGACAGAGCCCCCGATCGAGAGACTCCTCGACCAGGTCGACTCGAAGTTCACCTTGGTCAGCCTGGCGGCGGCACGAGGCCGGCAGATCAACTCGTACTTCAACCAACTCGGCGAGGGCCTGGGGACGATCGTCCCGCCCCAGGTGACATCGGTGTCCAGGAAGCCGCTGTCGATTGCTCTCGAGGAGATCTCCGCAACCAAGATCACCTACCACCGCGACGGCACCGAGACCGATGAAGCCGAGCCGGAGGCGGAGGCTCCGCAATAGCCAACGGGGCGACAGCCTTGGGGACGCGGGAGCTTGCCGGCCGGCGGATCGTGCTCGGTGTCTGTGGGGGCATTGCCGCCTACAAGGCGATCGAGGTCTGCCGCAGGCTGATCGACGCGGGTGCATACGTGATGCCGGTCATGACGCGGGGCGCCACGAGGTTCGTCGGAGAGGTCACCTTCTCGGCGCTCGCGTCCGAGGCGGTCCGCACCTCGCTCTGGGACGAACCGGAACCGATACCTCACACCAAGCTCGGACAGGCCGCCGATTTGATACTTGTCGTGCCGGCTACCGCACGGCTGATCGGCTCGTACGCAGCCGGCATCTCGAACGATCTTCTCACCGCCACTCTGCTTGCCACCCGAGCACCGGTGATGATCTGCCCCGCCATGCACACCGAGATGTGGGAGCACCCCGCGGTCGCCGAGAACATCGCCACCCTTCGCAGGCGCGGGGTGAACGTCGTCGAGCCCGCGGCAGGTCGTCTCGCCGGCGGTGACGTCGGCGCGGGCCGCCTTGCCGAACCGGCCGACATCGTCGCCGCAGCCATCCACCTCCTGAAGACGGCGACCGGCGACTTGGCCGGCATCAAAGCTGTTGTGACCGCCGGCGGAACGAGGGAGCCGATCGATCCGGTGCGCTTCGTCGGCAACCGCTCCTCCGGAAAACAGGGCTACGCCGTCGCCGCCGAACTCTCCCTCCGTGGAGCCGACGTCACGTTGATCAGCACGGTGCCGACCCCCTCACCGCCTGGCGTCGGCCTGCAGCACGTCGAGACAGCCTCCGACATGGAGCAAGCGGTCCTCGCCCTGGCGCCGACCTCGGACGTCGTCGTCATGGCTGCGGCGGTCGCCGACTTCCGCCCGAAGGCCGTCGCACCCGAAAAGCTCAAGAAGGCCGACGGGATCCCGGAGATAGTCCTCGAGCCGACCACGGACATCCTCGCCGCACTGGGCGCGTCGCGCCGTCCGGGCCAGATCCTCGTAGGTTTCGCCGCGGAGACCGGCCGTCCCGGAACCGCAAGGGAAGACGTCCTGCACTACGCCCGGTCGAAGCTCGCTTCGAAAGGCGCAGACCTGATCGTCGCCAACGATGTGGCCGCGCCCGGCGCGGGCTTCACCCACGACACGAACGCAGTGATCATCGTCGGTTCCGACGGAAACGAGGTGGACGTGCCACTCGCCTCGAAACAAGACGTCGCCCGCGCCGTCGTCGACGCGATCTCCACCCGGCTGGGCACCGCGCGCGCAACGAATTCGAAGACAACTCAGAAGGAGCAATCATGAGGCGCTGGACCTTCACCTCCGAGTCGGTCACGGAGGGCCACCCCGACAAGATGGCCGACCAGATTTCGGACTCCGTCCTGGACGCCCTCCTTGCTGAGGACCCGCAATCCAGGGTCGCATGCGAGACCCTGCTCACCACCGGGCTGGTGGTTGTGGCCGGCGAGATCACGACGACCGCATATGTCGAGATCCCGACGTTGGTGCGCGAAGTCGTCACGGACATCGGGTACACCAGCTCCGAGATGGGCTTCGACGGCCGGACGTGCGGCGTCACCGTCTCGATCGGTTCCCAGTCACCCGACATCGCGCAGGGCGTCGACACCGCTCTCGAGGTTCGAGCCGGGACGAGCGGCGAGGACATCCTCAACGCGCAAGGCGCCGGCGACCAGGGCATGATGTTCGGCTACGCGTGCAACGAAACCGACGACCTCATGCCGACGCCGATCTGGCTCGCTCACCGGCTCGCGCAGCGTCTCGCCCAGGTGCGCAAGGCCGGGGTGCTTCCTTACCTCCGTCCGGACGGCAAGACCCAGGTCACCTTCGAGTACGAGGACGGACGGCCGGTCCGGTTGAAGACCGTTCTCATCTCGACGCAGCACAACCCGAACATCGACCTGGAGACACTCCTGCTCCCGGACCTGCGCGACCACGTGATAGCGCCCCTCGTGCCGCCGCAGTTCGCTGACGACGGCTACAAGATCCTCGCCAACCCCACCGGGAAGTTCGAGTTGGGCGGCCCGCACGCCGACGCCGGCTTGACCGGTCGCAAGATAATCGTGGACACCTACGGAGGGGCTGCGCGCCACGGCGGCGGTGCTTTTTCCGGGAAGGACCCCTCGAAGGTCGACCGGTCCGCGGCGTACGCGGCCCGTTGGCTGGCGAAGCACGTGGTCGGTGCCGGAGCAGCGGAACGTTGCGAGATCCAGGTCGCATACGCGATCGGCGTCGCCCGCCCGGTGTCGCTGCTCGTGGAGACGTTCGGCACCGAGCAGGTCGACCCGGCGAAGATCAGCGAGGCGGTGAACAAGGTGTTCGACCTGCGTCCTGCTGCGATTATCCGGGACCTCGAGCTGCGCCGGCCGATCTACCGCAAGACCGCCGCCTACGGACATTTCGGCCGCAACGAGAAGGACTTCAGCTGGGAGCAGCTCAGCCGGCTCGAGGAGTTCAAGTCGGCGCTCGGCGTTTGATTCTCGGATGAAAAAACGGGGGCGCCGGCGCTCGTTGCCGGCCTCCCTCCCTGCGGCCGGGGCGACGGTCGCCCGGGTCCTGCCGGGGGTTGCGGGCATCGACAAAGAGTTCGACTACCTGGTGCCCGACGAGATGCTGGGCGCCGCGGCGGTCGGCGCCGAGGTCAGGGTCGACCTTCACGGAAGGCGGGTCGGCGGTTGGATCACCGGGCTTGGCGAAGACCCTCCGGCCGGACTGGAGCTCCGCGCGCTGGCCAAGCTCCGGGGCTGGGGACCCGAACCCGAGGTGGTCGACCTCGCCGAGTGGGCAGCGTGGCGCTGGGCCAGCCGCAGGGGAGCATTCCTCGGAACGGCGTCTCCCGAGCACGCGGTGCCTGAACTTCCGCCGCCCCGATTGCAGCGAGCCGCCCCGCCCGCCTCGGGCTGGACCGCCCCCGCGGTCGAAGCGCTTCCGGCAGGGAGGGCGGTCGTCGTCCGATTCCCGCCGGCGGCCGATCCGACCGTCGTGGTTGCGGCCGTTTCCCAGGTTGGTCCGACGCTGGTGGTGGTCCCGTCCGCGTCCCGGGCGCAGGTACTGTCCGCGCGATTGCGCCGCGCCGGGGCGAGTGTGGCGCTCCTGCCGGACCAGTGGGCGCAGGCACGCGCCGGCGCAGGCGTGGTCATCGGCACCCGGTCCGCCGCGTGGGGGCCCTGCCCCGGCCTCGCCGCCGCTGTCGTCATCGACGGGCACGACGAGGCGCTGGGCCAGGAGCAGGTCCCCACTTGGCACGCGGTGCAAGTGCTCGCCGAAAGGGCGAAACGGGCCGGCGCGGGCTTGGTGGTGCTGACAGCCTGCCCCACCCCGGAACTGGTTGCCCTTGGAGAGGTTCGCCTTCCCGACCGGGCTGCGGAGCGGCAGGGGTGGGCGGCGCTCGAGGTCGTCGACCGGAGGAAGGAGGACCCAAGGTCGGGCCTGTGGTCGGAACGGCTCGTTGAGTTGGTGAGATCAACGACGAAGGCGGCGTGCGTGCTGAACCGCACCGGTCGGGCCCGGCTGCTCGCTTGCGAATCGTGCGGCGAGCTTGCCCGGTGCGAGCGGTGCGGGGCCTCGTTGCTGCAGGCACCGGGTGGGCAGCTGGAGTGCCCCCAATGCGGTTTGTCGAGACCGGTGGTGTGCGCGTCTTGCGGCTCGACCGTGCTGCGCCGGCTGAGAATCGGGGTGACGCGCGCCCGCGAGGAGCTGGAGGTCCTCGCCGGACGGTCAGTCGGCGAGGTGACCGCCGCGACTGACCGGTTACCCGGAGACGAAGTGCTGGTTGGGACGGAGGCGCTGCTCCGCCGGCTGTCGCCGGCGGACGGTTTCGGGGCGGTGGCGTTCGTCGATTTGGACCAGGAGCTGCTCGCGCCTCGGGTGAGGGCCGGCAGCGAGGCGCTGGCTCTCCTGGCAACTGCGTCGCGGCTCGTCGGTGGAAGGTCCGGGCGGGTCATCGTTCAGACGAGGGTTCCCGAGCACCCGGTGGTGCGCTCGGCGCTCGTTGCCGATCCCGGGCTGCTTGTGGAGGCCGAGATCGGTGTGAGGGAGGCGTTGCGTTTTCCGCCGTTCGCTGCAGTGGCGGTCGTGTCCGGCGAAGCCGCCGAGGTTTATGTCACCCAGCTGGCGGGCCTGCTCGTGGAGGTGTTGGGGCCTCGTGACGGCGAGTGGATCGTCAAGGCTTCGGATTACGAGACCCTTGCCGACGCGTTGGCGGCGGTGCCGCGGCCAGCCGGCCGCCTGCGTATCGCGGTCGATCCGGCGCGTTTGTAGAAGCTAGGTCCACTCCTGCCTGCGCAGTTCGTAAAGCGCGATCGCGGCGGCCGTCGCGACGTTGAGCGATCCCACCCGACCGAGGAGCGGGAGGAACGTCACCGCGTCGCATGCCGCGAGGGTGGCCGGCGACAATCCGTGGTCCTCGTTGCCGATTGCAAGGCAGACGTCCGGACCCGCCCGGAGCTGGTGCATCGGCACGGCTGCGTCGGCGAGCTCGAGTCCTACGACTGCGTAGCCGTCCTCGCGGGCAGCATCTGCCGCCTCGGGTCCGCGTTCGAAGTTGCTCCACGACAGGTAACGCTCGGTGCCCATGGACACTTTCCCGGACTTCGCGCCAGCCGGGCTCACCGTGTTGCCGGCGAGGTAGATCTGCTCGACCCGGTACGCGGCCGCGGTGCGCACGATCGAACCGACGTTGTACGGAGACTGGATGCTCTCGAGCAGGAGCGCCACGCGCCCAGCGGTTCGCCGGTTCCATTCCCGGTGGAGCCTTTTCAGGTCCGTGGGGCCGAGTTGTTTCATTTGGGTTGTTTCATTGGGGGTGTCTCATTTGGGTTGCTTCACGGTCGCGACGCCCTCAGGATCCGGTAGCCCTTCTTCGACGCGATCCGCTCCACGGTGTATTCGCTGGAGGCGAGCCACGCGGCGAGGGAATCTCCGCCGAGGTGGCGGTGGACGACCAGCCAAGCGGACCCTGTTGGGGTGAGGCGGGCCAACCATGCGGAGAGCAGATCATGGAGCGCCGCCTTGCCGATGCGTATCGGAGGGTTCGACCAGATCCCATCGAACACCAACCCGTCCGGAACATGGTCGGGCGTCACCGGCTTGACCCCAGCCAGGCCGAGTCGTGAAGCGTTCTCGGCGGCCAGCGCGAGCGCGCGCTCGTTCACGTCGACCGCCCACACGGTCGCGTCCGGGGAACGATGGGCGAGAGCGCATGCGATCGGACCGTACCCGCACCCGAGGTCGAGCAGGTTCCCAGTTTCCGGCGGTACCGGAACCGCGCGAAGAAGCTCCATGGTCCCCGGGTCGACCCCGCCGGCGGAGAACACGCCCCTGTCCACCACGAGCGAGGCTTCGAGGTCGGGCAGTTTCAACAGGACCTCCGCCCGCCTCGATGGAGCGTTCGGATCCTTGGTGAAGTAGTGGTCGGGGGACATGCTGCCAGTGAACCTACCGGTACGATGAATACGTGGCCGCCTACCAGATCCGTCTATTTGGGGACCCGGTACTCACGCAGAGATCCGCCGAGGTAACCGACATCGACGGCAAGCTGGCGCGCTTGGTCGACGACATGATCGAGACCATGCACGAGGCTCACGGAGTGGGTTTGGCTGCCCCGCAGGTGGGAGTGCAGAAGCGGCTGTTCGTCTACCAGCTGGAGGACCAGGACCCTGTAGCGATCGTCAACCCGGTCATCAGCGAGACGCGGGGCGAGTGGGAGTACGACGAGGGATGCCTGTCGATCCCGGGTCTGTTCTTCCCGATCGTCCGCCCGAGGGAAGTCCACCTGACCGGTTTTGACCTCGACGGCAACGAGGTTTCCATCGAGGCCGACGAACTGGAAGCCCGGTGCTTCCAGCACGAGCTGGACCATCTCGACGGCCGCCTGCTGATATCCGTCCTCGACAAGGACCAGCGCAAACAGGCAATGCGCGAGCTCCGCCGGCGAGCGGAAACCGTCGGCAGCGAACCTCTTTAAGGAGCCTCGGCTGCGCATAGCCTTCCTCGGCACGCCCGAGCCGGCCGCGGTGGCCCTGCGCGCTATAGCCGGCGCCGGCCACGACGTGGCCGTGGTCGTCACCCGGGCCGACAAACGACGGGGCCGCAACGCCCTGCCCTCGCCCAGCCCGGTGAAGGCGGCCGCGCAACAACTCGGACTGCCGGTTACCACCCGGATCGAAGACGTCGTCGACGCCGACGTGAAGCTGGGGGTCGTCGTCGCGTTCGGCCGGATCATCAAGGACGACATCCTCGATCGTGTCCCCATGGTCAACGCTCACTTCTCACTCCTACCGCGATGGCGGGGAGCCGCACCGGTGGAGAGGGCGATCCTCGCCGGCGACGCCGAGACCGGGGTGTGCCTGATGGCCATCGACTCGGGGCTGGACACCGGCCCGGTCTACCGGTGCGACAGGATTCCGATCGGAGAGGAGGAGACGGCAGGCCAACTCCGTTCGAGGCTGTCCGAACTGGGCGCCCGGATGTTGCTCGAAGCGCTCGACGACGGGCTGGGCGAACCGGCACCGCAGGAAGGCGAACCCACCTACGCGGCCAAGCTCGAGCCGGCGGAACTGCAGCTTCACTGGGAGCGGCCTGCGGTCGAGCTGCACCGCCTGGTCAGGATCGGCCGGGCGTGGACGACCTGGCGGGGCCGGCGCCTTCTGGTCGTTGAAGCCAAGCTCGCACCCGCAACGATCGACGGGCCCCCCGGGACCCTGAAAAGCGATCTGGTAGCGACCGGACACGGGACGCTCCGCCTGGTCAGGGTGCAGCCCGAAGGCCGAGCCCCCGTCTCTGCGGCGGACTGGGTGCGCGGGGCGAGGCCCATCGCCGGCGAGGTCCTCGGCGGATGACTGCCCCAGATCGGCGGCGGCCGGGAAGCCGGACCCCCGGCAGAACCCGAGGCTCAGAAGCGGCGCCGGGGCGCCGGCGTCCGGCGGAAACCCGGGGCCGCCGGGGGAAGACGGCCAGGGGCGTCGCGCTCGAGGCGCTCGTCGCGGTCGGCGACGGCGGTCGCGCCAACATCGTGGTTCCCCGCCTGCTCGCCACCGAACGGCTCAGCGAGAGGGACCGCAACCTGGTCACCGAGCTCGTCTACGGGACCTGCAGGATGCAACGGGCGTGTGATTGGGTCTCGGAGAGGTTCGTGCGGGGGCCCGTCGATCCCCAGGTTCGAGCCGCGATCCGGATGGGCGTCTACCAACTGATCTGGACCCGCATCCCGGCACACGCGGCGGTCGCGGCGACGGTTGAGGAGGTGCACGGTCCCGGGCGGTCGGTCGTCAACGCGGTGCTCCGCCGAAGCTCCGAGCTTCTGGACAAGGGGCCGATCGTCTGGCCCGATCCGCCTACCGAGCTGAGCTACCCCGACTGGGTAGTTGCCCGTTTGGCCAAGGACCTCGGCTCGGTCGAGGCGCGCGAAGCCCTCGAGACGATGAACCTCGCCGCCGCGGCGACCTTCCGCCACGACGGGTACGTCCAGGACCCCGCCAGCCAGATGGTCGCCGCTCATGTCGCCGAGCTCGTGAAGCAGAACAGCCCAGACCCCGATGGTGCCCGCATCCTCGACCTCTGCGCCGCGCCCGGAGGGAAGGCGACCGCACTCGCCGACGCGGTCAGCGGAATGGTGGTCGCAGCGGACATCTCGTCCCCTCGCGCATCGCTCATCGCCGCCAACGCTGCCCGGCTCGGGACCCAGGACGTCCTCACCGTCGTCGCCGACGGAACACGGCCGGCCTGGCGCGACCGCGCTTTCGACCTGGTGCTGATCGACGCGCCCTGTTCCGGGCTAGGGGTCCTGCGCCGGCGCCCGGACGCACGTTGGCGGGTCAAGCCCGGCGACGTCAACAGACTCGCGGAACTTCAAAGAGAGCTCCTGGCGGCAGCGGTGCCACTCGTCAAACCGGGCGGGATCCTCGCCTACAGCGTGTGCACCCTCACGTTCGACGAGACGGGAAGCATCGACCGTTGGTTCGCAACGCACCAGCCTGGATTCCATCCGCTTCCGCCGCCGGCCTCGCCATGGCGACCCGCAGGCCGAGGTGCGCTTTTGCTGCCTCAAGCCGAGGGTACGGACGGGATGTTCCTCTTGGCCCTTCGGCGCACGGGCGACCGTTAGCGTGCCTGGAGACAGATAGCGTGACGAAGATGCTCCGAATGGCGCCGTCGATCCTTTCGGCGGACTTCGCAGAACTCGCCGCCGATATCGAAAGGGTTCGCGCCGAGACCGACTGGCTGCACGTCGATGTCATGGACGGCCATTTCGTTCCCAACCTGACCATCGGCCCGCCGGTCGTATCCGCGATCCGTCGCCACACCGACGACTTCCTCGATTGTCATCTGATGATGACCAACCCGGGGGACTACCTGAAACCGTTCGCCGACGCCGGCGCGGACAGCTGCACCGTCCACATCGAGATAGGGGGCACCGCCGATCTCATCGAGCAGACGCGAGACCTGGGCATGAAGGTCGGTCTCGCCGTCAACCCCGAAACGCCGATCGAGACCTGCGAGCCCTGGCTCGACCGGATCGACGTCATGCTCGTCATGTCGGTGCATCCCGGTTTCGGCGGGCAGCACTTCATGGACGTCGCCATCCCGAAGATCGCCCGTGTCGCGGAGATCTCGCGGCGCGACGGGCTCGATCTCGCTATAGAGGTCGACGGCGGTATCGACGCCGAAACGGTCAAGCTGGTCGCCGCCGCCGGTGCCGACACGTTCGTCGCTGGGAACGCCATCTTCGGCCAGCCCGACCCCATCGAGGCCGCCCGCACCATACGGTCGGCAGCCGAGGACGCCTTCGCGGCAGAAAACGGCCGGGCGTGGGGTAGGGGCCCCCGCGCTCCGGAGGAGCCCGGGGCTGGGGCCCCGGGCGGGTCAGTGTCCGGCCGGGCGTGGGGTAGGGGCCCCCGCGCTCCGGAGGAGCCCGGGGATGGGGCCCCGGGCGGGTCAGTGTCACGGTGAGCACAAACCAGCCCGACCCCGACGGGCCGAAGCGGCAAGCCAAGGTGGTCACCGTTTCCGATGGGGTGATGAACGGCACCCGCCAGGACCTCTCGGGGAGCGCGCTGGAGCAGGCTCTCAACGACTCCGGATTCGAGGTCGTCGAGCGATCCGTCGTCGCCGATGGCGTCGCGGCCGTGGCCGGGGAGCTGGCGCGTGTCAGCGCCGGATTCGCCGGCCTGGTCGTCACGACCGGAGGAACGGGTTTCGCGCCCCGGGACCAGACGCCGGAGGGGACCAAGGAAATCCTCGAGCGCGACGCGCCCGGGCTAGCCGAAGCGATGCGCCTGGCCAGCCCGCTCGGCCGGCTCTCCCGCGGGGTTGCGGGCATCCGGAGCCATTGCATCATCGTGAACACTCCGGGCTCGCCTTCCGGTGCGGTCGAGTGCCTGACCGCCGTCATCGACGTGTTGCCCCATGCGCTGGACCTGCTCGGCGAGCAGCCGACGCGCCACCCCTGAGCCACCTCCATGGCCACTGACTTTGATGACACACGCTTCGGCGACGACGAGATCTGGATGGCCCAGGCCATCGCTCTCGGGAACGAGGTCCGACCCATCACCTCACCGAACCCCTGGGTGGGCGCCGTCGTCGTACCCGCCGGCGAGGAGCCGGTAGCCGAGGGAGCCACCCAGCCGCCGGGTGGCCCACACGCCGAGGTCGTCGCCCTCGGCCTGGCCGGGGACTCGGCAAGGGGATCCACCCTCTACGTCACCCTGGAGCCGTGCGCGCACCACGGGCGAACGCCCCCCTGCGCCGAAGCCGTCATCGCCGCCGAGGTCCGCCGAGTTGTAATAGGAGTCCTCGACCCCGATCCCCACGTTTCAGGGAGAGGTGTGGAGCTCCTCAGGCAGGCCGGGCTGGACGTCCGGGTCGGGGTGCTCTCCGGCGAGGTCGAGAGCTCGTTGGCGCCATACCTGAAACACCGCCGGACCGGGCTCCCCTGGGTGGTCCTCAAGCTGGCCAGCACCCTCGACGGCCGGATCGCGGCCCCCGACGGGTCGAGCCGTTGGATCACCGGTCCCCAAGCCCGGGCCGACGTCCACCAACTCCGGGCAGAGAGTGACGCGATCCTGGTCGGCGCGGGCACCGTCCGGTCCGACGATCCGTCTCTGACGGTCAGGGACGTGGCGACCACACCCGGCCGGGATCCGTTGCGGGTCGTCCTCGGGAAAATACCCCCCGGAGCGCGGGTCGAGCCTGCCCTCGTTCACTCGGGCGACCCCGAGGATCTCCTGTACGACCTGGGAGAACGCGACGTGATACAGCTCCTGGTGGAGGGTGGCGCCAGAGTTGCGTGGCTTTTTCACAACCATCGGCTCATAGACCAGTACGTGGTCTACTTCGCCCCGGCGCTGATGGGCGGAGACGATGGCGTGCCCCTCCTCAGGGGGCCAGGAGCGGCCACCATGGACGCCATCTGGAGGGGACGAATCTCCTCGGTGCGCCAGATCGGTCCCGATGTACGGATCGATGTCCTGGCTGGTGAAGAAGGGCGTGCCGTACCTTGAGGGTGGAATGTTTACGGGGATAGTAGAGGAGCTCGGGGCCGTCAGCGCCCTGGAGGCCGCCGGTGCGGGGGCCCGGCTGGTCATCTCCGCGGGCGTTGTGACCGACGGCACCCAGATCGGCGACTCGATCGCCGTCAACGGCTGCTGCCTGACGGTCGTCGATATCGGGCCGGGCTGGTGGGCCGCCGATGCCGTTGCCGAGACCCTCGCCCGCAGCAACCTCGGGGCCCTGAAGCCCGGGGACCCCGTGAACCTCGAGCGCCCGGTCGCACTCGGCGGGCGGCTCGGCGGGCACCTTGTGCAGGGTCACGTCGACGGCGTCGGGACGGTGGTCAGCCCGGCCCCCGACCTGCAGGTTTCCACCGGCGACGACGTCCTCGCCTACGTGGTGGAAAAAGGTTCGGTCACCGTCGACGGGGTCAGCCTTACAGTCGTGTCGGTGCTGCCGGACGGTTTTACCGTCGCGGTGATACCGCACACAATCGCAGTCACGACGCTTGGGCGGAAGCTTCCCGGGGACACCGTGAATCTCGAGGCCGACGTCATTGCCAAATACACCGAGCGGCTACTGAGAGCCGGAGCCGACTCGCCATACAGCGCACTGCAGGGCGCTCAACGAACCAGCGCCTCGCAGGGCGCGACACGGAGGTAGATGAACGTGCCTACCGCATCCATCGAGGAGGCGATCGCCGCAATCGGCGCGGGGCGGATGGTTGTCGTCGTCGACGACGAAGACCGCGAAAACGAGGGCGACCTCATCGTCGCAGCCGAGCACGCCACGCCCGACACCATGGCGTTCTTCGTGCGCCACACCTCCGGGCTGATATGCGCCTCCATCACCGCCGAGCGCGCCGACCAGCTCGACCTTCCCCTGATGGTCGAGCGCAACACCGAGGCCCAACGGACCGCCTTCACCGTCACCGTCGACTACCGGGCGGGCACGACCACAGGCATCTCGGCGGCGGACCGGTCCCGGACCGCACAGGCGCTGGTGGATCCGTCGACCCGTCCTGAGGATCTCGCCCGTCCGGGCCACCTGCACGTTCTGCGGGCGCGAGAAGGTGGGGTCCTCAAGCGCGCCGGCCACACCGAGGCGGCGGTCGACCTTGCCCGCCTGGCGGGTCTGTCGCCGGCTGGCGTTCTTTGCGAGGTGGTGACCGAGGACGGTCTCGGGATGGCCCGTCGGGACGACCTGGAGATCTTCGCCAAGAAGCACGACCTGCTGGTGGTCACAATTGCCGACCTGATCCGGTACCGCCGCCAGACCGAGCGGCTGGTCCGCCGGACGGCCGAGGCCCGCCTGCCGACCGAGTTCGGCGAGTTCCGCTGCGTCGCCTACGAGAGCGTGATCGACCACGAGACCCACCTGGTCTTCGTGATGGGCGAGCCGGCGGGGGAGCCGAACGTCCTGGTGCGGGTCCACAGCGAGTGCCTGACCGGGGATGTCTTCGGTTCGAAGCGTTGCGAGTGCGGCGCCCAGCTCCACCAGGCGCTTCGGATGATCGCCGGCGAAGGGATGGGGGTGGTGGTGTACCTCCGCGGCCACGAGGGCCGGGGCATCGGCATCGCCCACAAGCTCCAGGCCTACGAGCTGCAGGACACCGGGTTCGACACGGTCGACGCCAACCTCGAGCTGGGCCTGCCGGTGGACAGCCGCGAGTACGGTATCGGGGCCCAGATACTCGTCGACCTGGGGATCACGACCATGCGGCTCATGACCAACAACCCGGCAAAGCGCGGCGGCCTCGAAGGCTTCGGCCTCCAGATCGTCGAGCGGGTGCCCATCGAGGTGACCCCGAACGCCGAGAACATCCGCTACCTGCGGACCAAGCGCGACAAGCTGGGGCACCTGCTCGACGGCGGAGGGATGCTGTGACCGTGTTCGAAGGGCACCTGGGCGGTGCGGGGCTTCGTTTCGCCGTTGTCGCCAGCCGGTTCAACGAGGCGATCGTCGGCCGTTTGGTGGACGGGGCCCTCGATGGGCTGCGCCGGCACGGCGTGGATCCCGAACGGATCGACGTGGCGTGGGTTCCCGGAGCCTTCGAGCTTCCCCTGGTCGCACAGAAGTTCGCGGTGTCCGAGTCTTTCGACGCGGTGATCGCTTTGGGCGCTGTCATCCGGGGCGCCACAGGTCACTACGACTTCGTCGCCGGCCAGTGCGCTGCGGGGATCCAGCGGGTGCAGTTGGACACCGGGGTGCCGGTCGTTTTCGGGGTGCTGACGACCGACACGATCGAGCAGGCGGTGGAGCGGTCGGGCGCCAAGGCCGGGAACAAGGGCTTCGAAGCCGCGCAGACGGCCATCGAGATGGCCAATCTCATGGCGTCGCTGCCTAAGGCCGAGGGCTGAGAGGCTGAGGGCTGAGGGGCTGAGAGCGCGGACGAGTCTCCTCGTTGGGTCTTCCCGTTGGGTTCTTCCGAATCGGTTTCTCAGCCCGTTTCTCGCTCGTGCTTCCGTCCGCCCTGTGATTCGCTTGGTGCTGTGATCCGGTGCTGCGGCTAGTACTTCCCAAGGGGTCGCTCGAGCGGGCAACCCTGGAGCTGTTCGAGGGCGCCGACCTCGCCGTCCTGCGAAGCTCGTCGGTCGACTACCGGGCGACGATCGACGACCCGCGGATTTCGGAGGTCCGGATCCTGCGCCCCCAGGAGATCCCCGAGTACGTCGCGGAAGGCCTGTTCGACCTGGGAATCACGGGACGAGACTGGGTGGAGGAGACGGCGAGCGACGTCGCTTCCCTGGGCGAGCTTCGATACAGCAAGGCCACCGCGCAGCCGGTCCGGGTGGTGCTTGCTGTGGCCGAGGATTCCCCGGTCAAATCGGCTCGTGAGCTCCCGGACGGCACGAGGGTGTCGACCGAGTACCCCCAGCTGACTCGCCGGTTCCTCGAGTCGCAGGGTGTTTCTGCAGTGGTCCGTGGCTCTCACGGGGCGACCGAGGCGAAGATTCCCGAGATCGCCGATGCCGTCGTCGAGATCACCGAGACCGGCCGGGCCCTTCGGGCCGCCGGCCTACGGATCATCGACACGATCCTCGAGTCCTACACCGAGCTGATCGCCAACCCGTCGTCCTTCGCCGACGACACAAAGCGTCACGCGATGCAGCAGATCATGAGCCTGCTCACCGGAACGCTGGTTGCCCGCGGACGAGTACTGGTCAAGCTGAACGTCGTCGAGGCCGCGCTGGAATCGGTGATCGAGCTGCTCCCCGCCATGAAGTCGCCAACGGTCTCCAAGCTGTTCGGTGAGGACGGCTTCGCCGTCGAGGCGGTCGTGCCCAAGCACACCATCAACACCCTCATCCCGGCCCTCAAGGACCACGGCGCCACTGACATCATCGAGCTGCCCATCGCCAAGATCGTCCCGTGAGCGCCGGCGAGCGCAGGCTCGAGGGCGTCGTCGACGAATTCGACGAGCACGTCGGCCTGGGCACCGTATCGACCCTCGCCGGCGACCGCTACGGCTTCCACTGCACCCAGATCGCCGGCGGAACCCGGGCCATCCCCGTCGGTGCCAGCGTCAGTTTCGTGGTCATCCCCGGGCGGGGGGGCAGGTGGGAGGCCGGCGACATCCGGGTGGAGCCGCCGGCGCTTTAGTCACTCTACGTGGTTGTATTATGGTGTGCCTGGGGCCGTTTCACGCTGTATCAGGTGCGTTGGGTAGACTTAATGTTCGTATAGCGCCTTTTCTCTACCCAGCACGGCGGGTCGGGGAGCCACGGCCCTAAGCGTCGTCACTTTCCGTGGGCTCGCCAGACCCTGGCCCTCCGGCCTCAGGGTCACCGGCCCCGCCTCCGCCAGCCCCGCCTCCGCCTGCCCCGCCTCCGCCAGCCCCCTGAGCGCCTCCGGCCTCGGGGCCACCACCCCCGCCTCCGCCTCGGGCGCCCGCCTGCTGCGCCCCATGGATCTGGACGAAGGCGATCCTGAGCTGAGCGAGGCCGTCCGACAGGGCGTGGGCATCCTCGCCCAACCGGTCTCCCAGCCCGTCCACCAGCGCAGCCATCGCGTCGATGGCCAGGCGGGCCTGCTCCAGCTGCGGCGGCTGCTGCGATAGGTGAAGGCTCGCCAGGTTGAACAGCCCGAGCGCATGGTTGGCGATCACTACCTCGGCCGGGGTTCGGGCGAGCTCCTGTTGCAGCTCGGCCATCTGCGCACGGATCTCCTCTTCGCTTGGCTCCGCACCCGGTCCGGCGCGCGATGGCTCCGCCGGCGGCTCTCCGGCGGGGGAATCGCGACGTATGGGTCTCTCGCCCCCCGGCGTCCAAAGGCTGCTCATTCCGCTACCCTATGTTCTAAACCGAATACGGGAAGCGGGGCTTGCAGGCCCCCACCCGGCCATCCCGGCGTGATGCCGGCTGTGCGACCGGGTCGAATGACCGCCAGGGCGGGCGTTGCTTCCTACGCTCGCCCTTTTCGCGTTCGAACGGGGCCCCCGACGCAAGGAGTGATGTCGCATAGCCGCTGCACCTGACCAAAACGAACACCGGACCAACGAGAGGATTCGCGCCCGGGAAGTCCTGTTGATCGATCCCGACGGAAAGCAGTTGGGGATCAAGCCTCTCCCGGAAGCCCTGAACATCGCACGGCAGTTGGACCTCGATCTGGTGGAGGTGGCCGCAGAAGCCAACCCACCGGTCTGCCGGGTGATGGATTACAACCGCTTCAAATACGAGGCGGCTCAGCGGGCTAAGGAGTCTCGGCGCAAGGCCACCACCACCGGGATCAAGGAGATGAAGTACCGCCCGAAGATCGGCAGCGGCGACTTCGACACCAAGACCCGCCAGGTGGCTCGGTTCCTCGGGGAAGGCCACAAGGTCAAGATCACCATCATGTTCAGAGGCCGTGAGATGAGCCATCCAGAGCTCGGCAAGCGGATTCTCGATCAGGTGGCCGAGACCGTCGGCGGGATTGCGAAGGTGGAAGCGGCCCCCAAGCTCGACGGTCGCAACATGGTCATGGTGCTTGCTCCGGATCGCCGGGCCCAGCAGACGAAGAAGCCCTCCGCCAACGGCGCCGCGCCGGCCGGCAACCAGTCCAAGCGTTCGGCCAGGGGCAGTTCACCGGCAGAACAGGGCCGGCCACGACCGGATCCGGCCTCGCCGGAACAAGCGGCCACCCCGGAAGCCCGCACCGGCGGCGAAGCCCCGGCAGCCACACCAAGCCCCGACACGCAAGACAACCAAGACACGCAAGAGATGCAAGACACGCAAGAACCCGCAGCCGACGACGCCTCCGGCGGACAGGCTGCGACCAGCAACACGGCCATCCCCGACACATTGCCCGAGGATGTGCCGGCCTCCCTCAGCCAGAACAACCCCTGATAACACACCGCTAGCAGGAGCCATCGATGCCGAAGATGAAGACCGACCGCGGCGCCGCCAAGCGCTTCAAGATCACAGGAAGTGGACGGCTACGCCGCCGCCAGGCCTTCCGGTCTCACATTCTCGAGAAGAAGCCGACCACCCGCACCCGGCGCCTCGGACGCGAAGTCGATGTCGCTCCAGGCGACGTGAAGGCCGTCAAGCGGCTGCTCGGTCTCTGATCTCGATCTGATCTCGCCCCGGCGGTGGCAGCGCCGGCGTACCAGTCCCCCATATTCCTGGATTTCTCTGAAAGGAGCACCCGATGGCCCGGGTCAAGCGTGCCGTCCATAGCAAGAAGCACCGCCGCGCAGTCTTGGAACAGGCGCAGGGTTACTACGGCAACAAGAGCCGGAGCTACCGCGCGGCCCATGAGCAAGTCATGCACTCGCTCCAGTACGCGTTTCGCGACCGGCGTGCGCGCAAAGGCGACTTCCGCCAGCTATGGATCCAGCGGATCAACGCCGCCGCCCGCACCAACGGCATGAGCTACAGCCGACTCATCGCGGGGCTCAGGGCTGCTGGCGTCGAGGTCGACCGCAAGATCCTTGCCGACCTCGCCGTCAGGGACGAGGCGGCGTTCTCGTCGCTCGTCGCGGTCGCCAAAGATGCATTATCCGGAGCCGATCGCTCCGGTTCGGTGAACGGCTAGCAGCAGGGGCGGCCTCCCCTGAGAACCGTCGCGCTTCGCAATCCTGCGGTCCAACGCCTCCGTCGCCTGGCCAGGCAGCGTGAAGCGCGCCAGCAGGAAGGGGCCTTCGTCGTCGAGGGCGCCAAGCTTCTCGGCGAAGCGCGGCATGCCGGCGCAGTCATCGACACGGTGTTTCTCGAGCCCGGATCCGCCAGGGCCGTAGATCACGAGCTCGCGCGAGAGTGCGAGCAGGACGGGCTACGCGTCATTGAAGTTCAGCCCGACGCGCTCGCCCGGGTGCTCGACACGGTCACGCCACAGCCGATCGCAGCGATCGTCCAAAGCGTTCACCGACCGCTGGACGCGGAGACATCGGCGAGTCTTGTCCTGGTTCTTGCCGGCATCAGCGACCCCGGCAACGCCGGCACGCTGATCCGGAGCGCCTCCGGCGCCGGTGCGGACCTCGTCCTGCTCTGCAAGCCGTCCGTCGATCTCTACAACCC
The DNA here is from genome assembly GCA_036378675.1 of Acidimicrobiales bacterium. Taxonomy (NCBI): domain Bacteria; kingdom Bacillati; phylum Actinomycetota; class Acidimicrobiia; order Acidimicrobiales; species Acidimicrobiales bacterium. The sequence continues at coordinate 16,111 of DASUWA010000006.1, read as the reverse complement.
GAAGACGGTGCGAGCAACCGCGGGCGCCATCTTCCACGTGCCGGTAGCGACCGATGTCGAGTTCGGCCAGGCGCTCGATTTCCTTCGGCAGGCGGGCACGACGGTGTGGGGGACGGCGGCACACGGAGGTATCGATTATTCGCAGGCCGACCTGTCGGGCCCGTGCGCGCTTGTCCTCGGCAATGAGGCGCACGGGATCCCGGATCATGTGCCGGGGGTTCTGGACGGGCTCCTGACCGTCCCGATGTCCGACGGCACCGAATCCCTTAACGCCGCCATTGCGGGATCGATTCTGTGCTTCGAGGCAGCCCGCCAGCGCCGTGAGGCACCTCTTCCCGCCCAATCAGCCCAATCAGGGCGGGCGCCGCAGACGTCGCAGGCCGCTCGCGCCACCCGTAGTGTTAGAGGCGCCGCATGACCGACGCAGCCACATCGCCGGAGACCCCCGTGGGCGCCAGCGCCCGATCGGGACCTGACGCCCGCAAGGCCGACAGCGCGCCTGCCGCCACCCGGGCGGGCACGCCTGCCGGCGTACCTTCTGGCGCACCTTCTGGCGCACCCGCCGGCGTCCCCTCAAGCGATCCCATCGAGATCAGCGCCGACGGCATGGCGGATCTCCTGCCCGATGCCCTCCTCGTGCTCGATTCAGACATGCGAGTCGTCCGAGCCAACCGTGTCGCGCTTCAAATGACCGGCTACGCCGAGAGCGATCTTGTCGGCCGGTTTTGCTCGGAGACGCTCTCCGCCCGCGACCTGGACGGCCGCGATCTGAGCAACAGCTGGCATGCGTCGACCCGGCTCCGTTCGGTCAGTGGCATCGCGGAGCAGACCATCGTTCTCCGAAAACGCGACGGCCGCGACCTGGTCACCTCCCTCTCCGGGTCCTTCCAGCGCGACGCCTCCGGAAACCTAGCTACCGCGGTAGTCACCTTCCGGAATGCCGCCCGCCAGGCGAGGACCGGCGTCAGCGGCATGGAGATCGTCTCCACCGTTAGTCATGAGCTTCGGTCCCCGCTGACTTCGGTAAAGGGCTACACGAGCCTTCTCATCAACCGGTGGGACCGGCTCCGCGACGACCAGAAGCAGATGATGCTCGAACAGGTCAACCACGATGCCGACCGGGTCACACGCCTGATCACCGAGCTCCTCGACATCAGCCGGCTCGAGACGGGCCGGCTTCGGTTGCGCCGGCAGCTGGTCGACCTGCCCAGGCTCGCGGCCACCGTCGTCGAGAAGGTCAGATTGGAATACCCCGAGCTGGAGGCGACGGTCGAGTTTCCAGACGGCTTCCCCAAGGTGTACGCAGATCCGGACAAGGTCGAGCAGGTCCTCACCAACCTTGTCGAGAACGCCTGCAAGTACGGCTCGCCCCGCGGTTTGCGGATCGAGGGATCGCTTGGAAACGAATCGGTCTCGGTAGCGGTTTCCGACCTCGGTGACGGGATCCCACCTGAGGACCTGCCGAAGGTGTTCACCAAGTTCTTCCGCCGCTCTGAGGGCCGCCCGACGGGGTCAGGTCTTGGGTTGTGGATCAGTAGGGGCTTGGTCGAGTCCCACGGAGGCGACCTCACCGCCGAATCAAATCTGGGGACAGGGTCGACGTTTACCTTTACGCTTCCTCTTCTCGACTTGGACAAGCTTCAGGAACTGTGACCGGACCCACCCCCCCGAAAAGCACAACCGCAACCGCGTCCAACGGAACCGACGAAGAAGTTTCGCTTTCGGCGTTCCAAGCAGAAGTTGAAGCAATCGAGGCCGAGGCCCGCGCCCGTCTCGAAGCGGCAAGCGATCTCGAAGCATTGCGCGAAACCGAGCGCGATGTTCTCGGGCGGCGGTCGAAGCTTGCCGCGCTGAAGTCGAGGCTCGGACAGCTCCCCTCCGGCGATCGGCGGCAGGCCGGCGCCACTCTCAACGCGGCGAGCACCCGGTTGGAGCAAATAACCGCCCAGCTCCGGACCACCTACGAGCAGGCCGACCGGAGGGAACGGGCGGAGTCCGAGCGACTCGATCTGACTGAACCGCTCGCCGAGCCGGCGGCCGCGCCGCTCGACTGGCTCACTCGAACCCGCGGGCACCTTCACCTCGTAACCCAGACGCGCGACGAGTTGGAGGACACGTTCGTATCGATGGGATTCGCCGTGGCGGAAGGCCCCGAGGCCGAAACCGACTGGTACAACTTCGAGGCACTCAACATGCCGCCGGCGCACCCTGCGCGCGGCATGTGGGACACGCTGTACTTGAAGCTCGGCGAGCCGGAGACGGTCCTGCTCCGCACCCACACTTCTCCGGTGCAGATCCACCTTATGGAGTCGAAGCAGCTCCCCATTTATGCGGTGATGCCCGGTCGGTGCTACCGGCGCGATACTCCCGACGCCCGACACCTGCCGGTGTTCCATCAGATCGAGGGCCTGGTCGTCGACAAGGGAATCACCTTCGGCGACCTGGCCGGCACGATCGAGGAGTTCACCAACGCGTTTTTCGGCCCGGGTTTCCATTCCAGGTTGCGACCTTCGTACTTCCCGTTCACGGAGCCTTCGGCTGAGTTCGAAGTCACCTGCCCGATATGCGGAGGCGAGGGATGCCGAACCTGTAGCGGGTCTGGGTGGATCGAACTGGGCGGGTGCGGAATGGTCGACCCCAACGTGTTTCACGCAGTCGGCATCGATCCCGAGGAGTACAGCGGGTTTGCGTTCGGATTCGGCATCGACCGTCTCGCCCAGGTGCGGGTCGGCTTGGCGGACATGCGCTGGCTGCTCGACAACGACGTCCGTTTTCTCTCCCAGTTTTAGGAATTCCCGATGCGTGCACCTCTGTCCTGGCTTCGCGATTACGCGCCACTTGACGCCGATCCGGCGGAACTCGCCGCCGCCTTGTCGGACCTCGGCCTCGTCGTCGAAGGAGTCGAGCGGGTAGGAGCGGGTCCCGAAGACGTGGTCGTCGCCAAGGTCCTCGACATTCGGCCCCATCCCAACGCCGACCGGGTCAGGCTCGTCGATGTCGATGCCGGCAACGGCTCACCGCTGCAGATCGTGTGTGGCGCATGGAACTTCGCGGTCGGCGATCTCGTCCCACTCGCCCCGGTCGGTGCCGTCCTGCCGAACGGAGACAAGATCTCGCGTCGGAAAATGCGGGGAGAGTTGTCCAACGGGATGCTCTGCTCGCCATCCGAGCTCGAGCTCCCGCAGGCTGGCGCATCGGACGGGCTGATGATCCTGCCTGCCCACCTCGCACCCCCCGGCACTCCGCTCGTAGAGGCACTCGATCTGCACCCGGACGTGGTGTTCGACTTGGACATCTCCGCCAACCGCCCAGACGCCCTGAGCATGGCTGGAGTCGCCAGGGATCTCGCAGCCAGGCTCGGTGAGCCGTGGTCGATGCCGACCACGCCTGGGGCGCCACCCGTCGACGACTCTCTCGGAACTGCACCCATCAACGTCGAGTCTGGTGATCTGTGCCCTCGTTTCACCGGCACGATCATCGACGGAGCCCCGCAGGGTCCTTCTCCGGCCTGGATCGCGCGCCGGCTCACTCTCGCAGGCATGAGGCCGATCAACGCAGTCGTGGACGTGTCCAACTACGTGATGCTCGACTTCGGGCAACCCAACCACGCCTACGACCTCCATCGCCTCGGCGGGGGAGGGATCCTGGTTCGTCGAGGCCGTCCGGGTGAGGTGCTCGAAACTCTTGACGGCGTCGAAAGGAAGCTGCAAGAAGACGACTGCGTCATATGCGACGCGGAGGGCGCCCCTGTCGGAGTCGGCGGAATCATGGGCGGTGCCAACGCCGAGATCGCCGAGGGTACGAGGCGGGTCTTGCTTGAAGCAGCCTGGTTCTCACCGATGGCCATCGCTCGCACGGGCAAGCGGCTCGGGCTCCATTCGGAAGCCCGAGTACGTTTCGAGAGAGGCGTCGACCCAGAAATCGCGTCGCACGCGGTCGAGCGTTTCGCCGGACTTCTCTCTTCAGTGAGCGGCATCGACGAGGTGCGCCGCGGGCCTACCGTCGACGTGGTCGACCGGCAGCACCTCCCGGCCCGGCGAACCGTACCGGTCCGAACCGATCGGGTGAACGAGATCCTCGGTACGGAGCTGACCGCGCTCGACGTTGCGGGACTGATCGAACCGATCGGATTCGAAGCGTTGGTCCCGGAAAAAGATCAGGTCGACCGCGCCGATACCCCTTCGGTCCTCGACGTCGTCGTGCCCTCCTGGAGGCTCGACACCGAGCGCGAGATAGACGTCATCGAGGAAGTAGCCCGAATGTGGGGCTACAGCAGGATCCGCCGAACGGTCCCCGCCGGCACGAGCGGGCGCGCAGGGGGACTGACCACGCATCAGAAGGAATGCCGCCGGATTCGCGACATCCTCGCCGGCGCCGGGTACGACGAAGCCTGGACGACGACGTTCCTTGCGCCTGGAGATCTCGAACGAGCAGGCCTCGACCCAGCCGCGGTCGAGGTGGAAAATCCCCTCGACCAATCGGAATCGATCCTGCGCACCTCGTTGCTCCCCGGCATGCTCAAAGCGGTGAAGTTCAACCGTGATCGGCAAGCCGGCGACGTCTGCCTGTTCGAGATAGGGAACGTCTTCGCGATTCCTCCGAAAGGAACGGTGACCCCGACCGAGACGGAAATGCTCGGCGTGATCATGGCCCCGGTTCCGGCCACCGGCCGCCGACAAACCGCCGGATCGCCGGACTCCGACGACGATTCCAGACCCGCGTTCTCAGCCGCACGCACGTGGAGGTTGGTGTCCGAGGCGCTGAGGCTGGAAGGCCAACAAGTTCAAGGCGACTCGGTCGCTGGCTTGCATCCCGCTCGCGCGGCCCGAATCGTTGGTTCGAACGGGGTCGCGTTCGGGGCGCTCGGGGAGTTGGACGCCGAGGTCGCCGCGAGATACGGACTTGCGGGGCGGCTGGGATACCTGGAGCTGTCCCTGGACGCGCTTGCCCGCGAACGCCGTACACCATTCGAGTCCAGACCGGTCAGCCGTTTCCCCGCCGGAGACATCGACCTCGCGTTCGTGCTCCGTGAAGATGTGCCGGCCGGAGAGGTCCGCAGCACGATCGCCACTGCCGGGGGAGACCTGCTCGAGGCCTGCTGGCTGTTCGACATTTACCGCAGCGAGCAACTCGGGCTGGGAAACAAGAGCCTCGCCTTCCGGCTCAGGTTCCGCGCAGACGACCGAACCCTGGACGACGCCGACCTCGCCGGTCTACGCCAGGCCGCAATCGACGCGGTGACGTCACGCCATGATGCGCAGCTTCGGGGCTGAGTCCCGGCAGACCGGTCGGACGCTTTCTTGCTGCATCAATATGCACCATCCTGTATAGTTGTTTGATGTGCCTCCCGGACCCGCCCCCAAGTTGAAGACCGGCGTCTTCGGCGCGTCCGGTTTCGCCGGGGCGGAGCTTCTCCGCCTTGCCTCGGGCCATCCGAACCTCGAAGTCGTCATGGCGACCGCGGACAGCCGGGCCGGAGGAAAGGTCGCCGACCTGTACCCGAGTCTTGCCGCGAGCTTCCCCCAGCTAGTCCTCGGCAACGCGGACCCCGCCGCAGCGGACGGACTCGACATCGTCTTCCTGGCGCTGCCCCACGGGGCATCCCAGGATCTGATGCCCGACCTTCGAAAACGTGTCGGCCTGGTCGTCGACCTCGCCGCTGATTTCCGCTTACGCGACGGGGCCCTCTACCCGCGCTGGTATGGGGAGGAGCACAAGCACCCTGAGCTCCTGAGCGAGGCGGTGTTCGGCATTCCGGAGCTGTTCGGCGACGAACTTCCAGGAGCCACCCTGATCGCGGTGGCCGGCTGCTACGTGACCGCCGCCGCTCTTGCCTTGGCTCCTCTGGTCAGGGCCGGGGTCATCGAATCGTCCGGGATCATCGTCGACGCAGCAAGCGGGGTGTCGGGCGCAGGCCGAAGCCTCAAGGCAACCACGCACTTCAATGCGGTCGATGAGGATTTCACCGCCTACGGGCTGCTCAACCACCGGCACACGCCGGAGATCGAGCAAGCGACGGGTGCGAGCATCCTGTTCACGCCGCACCTAGCTCCGATGAACCGGGGAATCCTCGCTACGTGTTACGCCCGGCCGGCAACCACAGACGTTGATCCTCTGTCGACGCTCGCCAGCTACTACGCGAGCTCTCCGTTCGTGGTGGTCTCGGAGCGGTCGCCGTCGACAAAAGCAACCCTCGGGTCCAACGCCGCGCACCTGACCGCGCGCAACGATGCGCGAACAGGATGGATCGTCGCTCTCTCCGCGATCGACAACCTGACCAAGGGCGCCGCCGGCCAGGCCATTCAGTGCGCCAATCTCGCGCTCGGCTTGCCCGAAACCGCCGGTCTGCCAGTTGCGGGCCTTTACCCATGACCGAAACGATCGCCGACGTCTCCCCCTCGCTCAAAGCGGGGATCCTCATCGAGGCTCTTCCGTACATCCGGCGTTTCTGGGGAAGGGTGGTCGTCGTGAAGTACGGCGGTAATGCCCTCGCGGGAGACCGTAATGATGACGCGCTTGCATCGTTCGCGAGCGACGTCGTGCTCATGCGATCGGTGGGCATGAGGCCCCTGGTCGTCCACGGCGGGGGCCCGCAGATCGGCGAGCTCATGCAGCGACTCGGCAAGGTGCCAGAGTTCGTCGACGGGCTTCGTGTCACCGACGCAGAGACTCTCGACATTGCACGCATGGTCCTCGTCGGCAAGATCAATCGGGACATCGTTTCTGCGGTCAACGTTCACGGGCCGCTCGCGGTCGGAGTTTCCGGCGAGGACGCAGGTCTGATCAGCGCGGAAGCGAGAGATCCGGCTCTCGGCTTCGTCGGCGACGTCGTATCGGTGAATCCCGATCTGCTCAACCGTTTGCTAGCCGAGAATCTCATCCCAGTGGTCGCTACCATCGGCACCGACGAAACCGGCCAGGCCTACAACATCAACGCCGACACGGCCGCCGGCGCGATCGCCGAAGCTGTGAGAGCAGCGAAGCTCGTCTACCTCACCGACGTCGATGGCATACGGCGGGACCGGGATGATCCCGCGACGCGCGTCTCCTCCGCTGGGCCCGACGATCTGGAAGCGATGCTGGACGAGGGCACCGTCGCAGGAGGCATGATCCCCAAGGCGCGCTCATGCCTTCGCGCCGTCCGGAATGGCGTCGGTCAAGCGCACATCCTCGACGGGCGCGAAGCGCACGCGCTCCTGTTGGAGATCTTCACCAGGGAGGGAATCGGAACGATGGTGAGCGCCCAATGAGCGACCGGCTCATGAATACCTACCCGCCGGCTCCGGTCACGTTCGTGCGCGGCGCGGGAAGCAGACTGTGGGACGGCGCCGGCAACGAATACCTCGATTTTCTGAGCGGCCTCGCGGTCACCTCGCTTGGACATGCGCACCCCGCGGTAGCCGACGCTATTTGCGACCAAGCTCGAACCCTGTTGCACGTCTCCAACCTGTTCGGCACCATCCCGCAACGCGAGGTGGCGGCCACTCTCGACCGTTTGGTGAACGCCGGAGACGGCCGGGTCTTTTTCTGCAACAGCGGTGCCGAAGCCAACGAGGCCGCGATAAAGCTCGCCAGGAAGTGGGCGGGGCGCGGCCGGTACGCCGTGGTCAGCGCGTACGGCTCGTTCCACGGACGGACCCTCGCCACACTTCACGCAACAGGCCAACCCACGAAGCACGAGCCCTTTCAGCCTCTCCCCGAAGGGTTCCGCCACGTCGCCTGGCGGGATCTCGACGCGCTGTCCGCTGCAGTCGACCCATCGGTCGCCGCGATCCTCTTGGAACCGGTGCAAGGCGAGGGGGGAGTGAACCCGGCGGGCGCCGACTATTTCGGGGCGGTGAGGGAGTTGTGTGACGAGAGAGGGCTGCTGATGATCGTCGACGAGGTCCAAACAGGCCTCGGGCGGACCGGCGAATGGTTCGGGTTCCAGCACTACGGCATCCGCCCCGACGTCGTGACTATGGCGAAGGCTCTCGGGAACGGAGTTCCTATCGGGGCCTGCTGGGCTCGTGAGGACGTGGCATCCGCGTTCGTGCCCGGGGACCACGCCACCACATTCGGCGGTCAGCCTCTGGCTACTGCGGCGGCGCGTGCCGTGCTCGAGGTGATGCAGTCCGAAGACGTCCCGGCTCGTGCGCGGCGGGCCGGTACACACCTGAACGAATCTCTGTCCAAGGTTCCAGGTGTGAAAGAGGTTCGGGGTATGGGCCTTCTCCTGGCGGTCGAGCTCGAGGAGGGGAAAAAGGCGTCGGACGTCGCTTCAGCTGCGCTCGCTGCGGGACTGGTCGTCAACGCGGTGACCGCGTCCGCCTTGCGGCTGGCCCCCTCACTCCTCGTCACCGACTCCGAGATGGACGAAGCAGTTGCAATCCTCGCCGGCGCGATCGCCACGATTGCGGAGCAAACGGATACTCACTGACTGAAGATGCGGCACTTCCTTGAAGTAGACGACCTGACCCCTGAAGAGTTGCAGACGGTTCTTGACCTGGCCGAAACCAAGTCGCCCCCACCGGTGCTTGCCGGGCGCGGCGTCGCGCTCATATTCGAGAAGCCGTCGAACCGGACCCGCAACTCAACCGAGATGGCGGTATTCCAACTCGGCGGGCATTCGGTAACCATCCGGGGGGACGAGATCGGGATCGGCGAGCGCGAAACGGTCGAGGACGTCACCCGCGTTCTGGCCCGGTACCACGCCGTCCTGGCAGCGAGGGTGTTCGAGCATGGTCTACTCGAGTCGATGCGGCGTGTCGGCGAGGTGCCCGTCGTCAACTTGCTGTCCGACTGGTCACATCCTTGTCAAGCGCTGGCCGACCTTCTGACCTTGCGGCAGCACTGGGGAAGCTTGAAGGGGCGGACGGTCGCTTGGGTCGGAGACGGAAACAACGTGGCACGCAGCCTCACCTTGGCGTGCGCGATGGCCGGCGTGAATATCCGGCTGGCCACCCCGGTGGGCCACGAGCTCGACGCGACGACGGCCGACGGAGCGCTTTCGTACGGAGTGTCGGTTCTCGCCACGAAAGACCCGGTCGAGGCCGTCGAGGGAGCGGATGCTGTGTACACGGATGTGTGGGTGTCGATGGGACAGGAATCGGAGTCCCAATCGCGCGCAGACGCTTTCGCCGGCTACCAGGTCGACGAAGAACTGATGTCGAAGGCCGCGAAGGACGCGATCTTCTTGCACTGCCTTCCCGCGCATCGCGGGCTCGAGGTCAGCGCAGGAGTCATCGACGGGCCGGCGAGCGTCGTTTGGGATCAGGCGGAAAACAGGATGCACGCGGCGCGTGGCCTCCTCTGGTGGCTAGTACAACGGGGGACCCGTTGAAGCTCTCCAAGACGCAGCGGCAGCATCGCATCGAGCAGCTCATCGAGCAGAACGCGGTGACCAGCCAGTCGCAGCTCGTCGATCTCCTCGCAGCTGCGGGGGTCGAAGCCACTCAAGCGACGGTATCGAGGGACCTCGAGGAGATCGGAGCCGTGAAGGTCCGCGCCGCACGAGGGGACCCGGTATACGCGGTACCCGAGCTTCCCAAGGATCGCTTGGCCCCAGAGGAGCACTTACGTCGCGTTCTCGGTGACTGGGTCGTCGACGTTGTCTCGTCGGCGAATCTTGTCGTCGTAAGGACACCGCCGGGCTCAGCCCACGTGGTGGCGTCCGCCCTCGACCGGGCCGCTCTGAAAGAGATCATTGGAACCGTCGCAGGGGACGACACCATCATCGTGGTCGCCGCCGAGAAGACTGGCGGCGCCGCGCTGGCACGGCAACTCGGCGGGCTGGCAGGTTTGTACAACGGAGGAAGAGGAAGCTAGATGGCAAAACGAGTCGTGCTGGCCTACAGCGGTGGTCTGGATACTTCCGTCGCGGTCCGCTGGATGATCGAAGAGATGAACGTCGAGGTGATCGCGCTCGCCGCCGACGTCGGCCAGGGTGGGGACTGGGATGCGATCAAGCGGCGCGCACTCGCTGCTGGAGCCAGCGAGTCGATCGTTCTGGACCTGCGCGAGGAGTACGCCAACGAGTTCGTGGCACCCGCGCTCAAGGCCAACGCGAAGTACGAGGGGAAGTATCCGCTGATCTCGTCGTTGTCGCGGCCGATAATCGTGAAGTACCTGGTCGAAACAGCCCGCGCCCACGGAGCCGACGCGGTGGCCCACGGATGCACGGGTAAGGGCAACGACCAGGTCCGGTTCGAGGTGTCGACCGCTGCTCTTGCGCCCGATTTGGAAGTGATCGCTCCGGTGCGGGGCTGGGGGATCACTCGTGAACAGTCGATCGAGCTGGCAGAGAAGTGGGGCATCCCGATCACGGTCACCAAGTCGAGCCCGTACAGCATCGACCAGAACCTCTGGGGCCGGACCATCGAGTGCGGAATTCTCGAGGACCCGTGGGAGCAGCCGCCGGAAGACGTCTTCGAGCTGACCACTCCTACCGCGACCGGCCCGACCGAGCTGGTCATCAGCTTCGAGCGAGGACTGCCGGTTGCGCTCGACGGTAAACCAATGTCGTTGACCGAACTGATCGCGGAAGTCGATCGCACCGTTGGTTCGTACGGGTGGGGCCGGATCGACATGATCGAGAACCGGCGAGTCGGGATCAAGAGCCGTGAGGTGTACGAGTGTCCGGGCGCGCTGGCGCTGCTGATGGCTCACGCCGACCTGGAGGATCTCACCCTCGAACGCGACCTCGCCCACGAGAAGGCGCGTCTCGAACCGCGCTACGCCGAGTTGGTTTACGACGGCCTTTGGTATTCACCGCTCAAGCAGGCACTCGACGCGTTCGTGGAGGAGAGCCAGAAGTACGTCACCGGTGACGTGCGGTTGCGGTGCGAGCTGCCGGGGCGTTGCATCGTCGCAGGGCGCCGGAGCGATGTCGGTCTATACGACTATTCACTTGCGACATACGAGGCGGCGGATCGTTTTCGCCACCAGGACGCCGAGGGATTTGTCCGGCTGTGGGGTCTCGGGGTGTCGACTTGGGCAGCCCGCCAGGTGAAAGGTCGCAGCTGACCATTCCCTCGTCTCCGTTGGCATGATTGATTCGTCCTGAATGATGGGTTGGGTGGCATGACGCTTTGGCAGGGCCGTTTCGGGGCCGAGACCCCCGCTGACGAGTTGCTCTCGTACACGGTGAGCTTGGCCTTTGACCGGCGGCTCGCATCCGATGACGTCGAGGGATCGCGCGCGCACGTTCGCGGTCTGGTATCGGCCGGGATCCTGACCGACTCGGACGGGCGGATCCTGATTGCTGCTCTCGATCGGGTTGCCGATGAGCTTGCGTCCAACTCGTTCGCGTTCAAGCCGGGAGACGAGGACGTCCACACCGCGATCGAGCGGCGGGTGACTGAACTTGCCGGCGAAGTCGGTGCGCGCCTTCATACCGGGCGAAGCCGGAACGACCAGATCGCCACCGACCTCCGGCTGTTCACCAAGCGCGAACTGAAGGAAGTGGCTCGGCGGCTCGTCGAGCTGCAACGGGTCCTCGCCGAACTGGCGGAGGAGGCGGGCGACTCCTACCTCCCTGGCTACACCCACTTGCAGCGAGCGCAGCCCGTCCTTCTGGCTCACCATCTTCTGGCGCATGGGTGGGCGTTCTCGAGGGACGTCGACCGGATCGACGACACCCGCCGGCGACTCGACGTATCCCCGCTCGGGGCCGGGGCGCTGGCCGGCACTTCGCTCCCGCTCGACCCGGATCTCGTTGCCGCCGAGCTGGGCTTCGCGTCGCGATTCGAGAACTCTCTCGACGCCGTCTCCGACCGCGACTTCGTCGCAGAAGCGCTGTTCGACTTGGCCCTTATCGGAGTGCACCTTTCGAGGTTGGGAGAAGAGATCGTCCTGTGGTCGAGTGACGAGTTCGGCTTCATGTCGCTCGCGGACGCTTACGCGACGGGAAGTTCGATGCTTCCGCAAAAGAAGAACCCCGATATCGCTGAGCTGGCCAGGGGACGGTCCGGAAGGCTGATCGGGAATCTCACCGGCCTGCTTGCCACCTTGAAGGGCCTACCTCTGTCCTACAACCGCGATCTCCAAGAGGACAAGGAGCCCCTTTTCGATGCGCTCGACCAGGTGACCCGAGGCGTCGCGGCTATCCGCGGGCTGCTGTCAACCGCCGCCTGGAACCTGGAGCGGATGCGCGAGGCAGCCGACACCCCGTACGCGGCCGCGGTCGATCTGGCGGAGTGGCTCGTCGAACGCGGCATGCCGTTCCGCCAGGCGCACGGCATCGTCGGCGGTCTCGTCCGGGACTCGATGGAAAGGCACGTACCGCTAGCCGAGCTGGTCGAATCGCATCCGGCACTCGGTTCCGAAGCAGTTGAGCTGCTCGCCCCCGGCGTGGCTGTCACCCGCCGCACCAGTCCCGGCGGAGCCGGACCTCGTCCGGTTGCCCGGCAGCTGAAGCGGTTCGTTGCCCACCTGGACGAGGTAGAGGGCCGACTCGGCGTTCGTGACGGCGCCTAGCCGGCCGGCCGGACCGGTGCGCCTTGGGCGGGCCTTCCTCTCGGAGTCGTCTCTGGTGGTCGCTCAGGGGTTGCTGAACAAACTCCTCGTCGCGGCGGATGGGAGAGCCGGGCGAATCATCGAAGTCGAGGCTTACCGGGGACAACAGGACCCGGCGAGTCACGCCTTTCGAGGTAGGACGCCGCGGAACAAGGCGATGTTCGAAGCCGGCGGTCATCTGTATGTGTACTTCAGCTACGGGATGCACTGGTGCGCCAACGTGGTGTGCGGGCACGAGGGGGAGGCGCAGGCGGTTTTACTGCGGGCTCTGGCACCTGAGCGGGGTGTTGAAACGATGCGCGCCGCCCGATGGACCACGCAGGCCCACCGGTCCGACCGTGACCTGTGCCGCGGTCCCGGACGCCTTTGCCAGGCGATGGGCATCGACAAGTCGCTCGACGGGATCGACATGACAACCGGGTCATCGCCGCTCTGGATCGAGGACGACGGGACGCCCCCGCCGGCCGAAATCGTCGGAACCCCCCGCATCGGGATCTCGGTGGCAACCGAGCTGCCCTGGCGGTTCACGGTCCAGGGTCACCCAGGCCTATCCCGTTCTGTGATACGCAAAAGGGCCTGAAACGTCCCCGCTAGGAGGAATTCAGGTGAACGGAGGGGAACCGGGAAGGGTGATACATCGCCCGGAGGGCCGCCAGAGGCCCGACCCCGAGTGACCCGGCCCGAGTGATCGGAGGCGGGTGAGACTTCCGAAGGTCCTTGCCGCCTGCGTCGGCTTCCTGCTGCTCGTGTCCACGATCAGCGCGTTCGCCGTTTCGGGAGGGCGCCGGGCGACCGACGCTTCACCGCTCGTCTTCTCCAGCAAGTTACTGAACGGTAAGGGGTCCTCGGCGGCGAGAGGGTCGGCAGCGTCCGGGCTGCGGGTGGCGGGTTCGGGCGACTTTACGGACTCGTCGTTGCCGTCCACCACGACGGGCGCCCCGCAAACCCCCACTCCGACGCCCCAGGCCTTGCCGGTGCCCAGCGCCGGCAACTTGCCGGCCGTCGGAAGCGCCGGAGCCGTTCACACTCCCGACGCGGTTGTGTTGGTCCAGAGCCCGATCAGCGGGGACGCGGAGAGCAAGCTCGATCATCTGCGGGGCGTTCAGGCCGCGACGATCGTCGACACCGGCACCGTCAACCTCGCCGGCGCCAAGGCAGTCACCTTCGGGGTGAACCCGTCGACCTTCAGGACCTTCACCCCGCAGTCCAGCGCAGTGGTCGACCGGTTGTGGCAGTACCTCGCCGGCGGCGCCTTGGTCTCGTCGTACGACATGGCGACCGACCAGAAGCTGCAGCTCGGCGTGCTCGACTCACTAACGCCGGCGGGCGGGACCAACGGCTCGGTACAGGGGTGGATGGGGGCCTTCGCCTCGCTCGGCCTGCCGGGCGTCGACCTCCTGGTCGACCAGAACTACTCGTCACCCCTCGGGCTGGCGCCCCGCACCGGCGCGGTGATCAGCGCTCCGACGGTCGACGGGGTGACGCTGCGCAACGAGATCCAGCAGGCCCTCCCGGGAGCGACCGTCGAGCTGCTCCGCCTCAGCGAGATCCCCCAAATCACCGGTCCCGGTCTCGACAACGTGCGGCGGGCCTCCCTGATCGCGGCAGCGCTCTCCCAGGTCGGCAAGCCATATGTGTGGGGCGCCGCGGGCCCTGGCTCCTTCGACTGCTCCGGGTTGGTGCAATGGGCGTACCGCCAGGCAGGCGTGCTGATGCCGCGGACCGCGGCCGAGCAGTTCTTGACGGGGCAGCACATCCCGCTCTCGTCCGCCGCTCCGGGGGACCTGCTGTTCTGGACCTATGACCCAAACGACCCGACCTTCGTCGATCATGTGGCGATCTACCTCGGCAACGGGATGATGGTCGTCGCCCCGCACACCGGGCTCAACGTCGAGGTGGTGCCGGTCCCCACGGACAGCATGGCGGGCGTCGTGCGGGTCGTCCTTCGGGGATAAGTCGCCGGCGGCAGTCGGGGGTTAGCCGGTCGGCCAGATCGGCCTACGTCCCACGACCGGCCTGGTACGATAAACGTTCGCTTCGAAGCGACCTGCCCCGGGGAGCAAGTGCCAAGGTTCTTTGACACCCTCCACGGGTTCCAGTATGCTGAGAAGCCGCCCCGAACGGCCTTTGGCACGCGGGGCTGTCCCACCGGCTACGGCGATCTGCTGCGGCCTGCGGGACCAAAATGCGAGACACACCGCCGGGCCTCTTCAGGGGCCTGTGTGTGGCCCGCAGCAGTGCTCCTTGAAAACGGAACAGAGGAAGTCAAAAGCTAGTGCGGGCATCACGGCACGCCATTTGGAGTGTCGGAGATGTTCAACCTCGTACAGCATTGAGACGGACAACAAGTCTGTCTTGTGCCAGTGACTGGTCGGGATCTCGCCAGAAACCGACCACTCTTTACACAGATTTACGTCGAGGGCTCATGGCCCGAAACGCAGATCTCGACGGAGAGTTTGATCCTGGCTCAGGACGAACGCTGGCGGCGTGCTTAACACATGCAAGTCGAACGAGGTCCATCCGGTAGCAATACCGGTGAAGACTTAGTGGCGAACGGGTGAGTAACACGTGAGCAACCTGCCCCGAAGACTGGGATAACAGCGGGAAACCGCTGCTAATACCGGATGTCCCCACCGGACCGCATGATCTGGTGAGGAAATGAATTTCGCTTCGGGAGGGGCTCGCGGGCTATCAGCTTGTTGGTGGGGTAATGGCCCACCAAGGCGACGACGGCTAGCTGGTCTGAGAGGACGATCAGCCACACTGGGACTGAGACACGGCCCAGACTCCTACGGGAGGCAGCAGTGGGGAATATTGCGCAATGGGCGAAAGCCTGACGCAGCAACGCCGCGTGAGGGATGAAGGCCTTCGGGTTGTAAACCTCTTTCGAGCAGGGACGATAATGACGGTACCTGCAGAAGAAGCTCCGGCCAACTACGTGCCAGCAGCCGCGGTAATACGTAGGGAGCGAGCGTTGTCCGGATTCATTGGGCGTAAAGAGCTCGTAGGCGGCTTGATAAGTCGGATGTGAAACCTCCAGGCTCAACCTGGAGTCGCCATCCGATACTGTCATGGCTAGAGTCCGGTAGGGGCCCACGGAATTCCTGGTGTAGCGGTGAAATGCGCAGATATCAGGAGGAACACCAGTGGCGAAGGCGGTGGTCTGGGCCGGCACTGACGCTGAGGAGCGAAAGCGTGGGGAGCGAACAGGATTAGATACCCTGGTAGTCCACGCCGTAAACGTTGGGCACTAGGTGTGGGGCCTTATCAACGGGCTCCGTGCCGTAGCTAACGCATTAAGTGCCCCGCCTGGGGAGTACGGCCGCAAGGCTAAAACTCAAAGGAATTGACGGGGGCCCGCACAAGCGGCGGAGCATGTGGCTTAATTCGAGGCAACGCGAAGAACCTTACCTAGGCTTGACATGTAGGGAAAAGCCGTAGAGATACGGTGTCCTTCGGGGCCCTACACAGGTGGTGCATGGTTGTCGTCAGCTCGTGTCGTGAGATGTTGGGTTAAGTCCCGCAACGAGCGCAACCCTTGTCCTATGTTGCCAGCGGGTAATGCCGGGGACTCGTAGGAGACTGCCGGGGTCAACTCGGAGGAAGGTGGGGATGA
>DASUWA010000005.1 GCA_036378675.1 Acidimicrobiales bacterium | reverse complement strand
GATCTCCAGTTCATCGCCCCTGCCAGAAAGCACCCCGTAATCCCGGAGAGCAGCGAGCTTCACGCGGAATGCCCCGCTATTGGTGGTGCTGTGACCGAGGTACCCAGCGATCTCGGCCACGGTGTGGTTCCATCCGTGCTGGGCCGCCTTTGTCAGGACGGTTGTGACCTCGGAAAGTCCGATCATCGGAAAGCCGGTCGA
Source organism: Acidimicrobiales bacterium (assembly GCA_036378675.1). Taxonomy (NCBI): domain Bacteria; kingdom Bacillati; phylum Actinomycetota; class Acidimicrobiia; order Acidimicrobiales; species Acidimicrobiales bacterium. The sequence continues at coordinate 151,386 of DASUWA010000005.1, read as the reverse complement.
GGGCTTACGGCGACGCTTCTGCGTCTCTGGGGCACCCTGGGCCTTAACCGCCCCAGCCATCTCAACCTCCACTTGACTGACTCTACTGCTCGAACTATAGCATAGTCGAATCAGTTGAGTCGGTAGAGCAGCTGAGTCGCCAATCCAGGAGCGGCAGCCCAGTGGGCGGCCGAGTCCACGACCGGATAGCGGTGGTTATCGGCAACAGTCTGATGCAGCTGAGTGGCGCGCTCCATTCCTCAGCAGGTGACTGATTCTGATCAAAGCCGAGCCGCATCGCTGCATCGTATGTAGCCGGTTCCGACTGGAACACGAGCGGGCCGACTCAGTCGGAACCAACCCACTCGTGCGACTCGTTTCAGACCAGATCGTAGACCTCGGGCCAGAAGAGAACGGTCGTGGGACGGTGAGCATTCTGGCGCGGGATGCATGCCTTGGTCACGAGCGGGATTGAGCGCGCAATCGCCGAATCGGGCGTGACGAGTAGTGGCGGGGGCTGGATTTGAACCAGCGACCTTCGGGTTATGAGCCCGACGAGCTACCAGACTGCTCCACCCCGCGGCGGAACAGTCAATCTATCACTCCTCGAAAGTCAGGGGTCAGAGCGAAAAATTTCCTTGACGTTGTCGCACTCGTGTCATTACTATACGAACAGACGTTCGATGCTCGACGTCGAACCGTCGAACCGTCGAACCGTATCGTCGGCGCAGAGCCGGCCTGGTGATCCCGAACAGCCGCCCATGCGGCTCGACCCTCGGACGTGTGCCATGTGCCGTGAGCTGCGCGCTCTTCGACAATCGATCAGCGATTACGCCGGCCGCTTCGACGTTCACGCGCTGGTGCCTTCGCAGGCGGGCGAAGTGGTCAGGGAATGTTCGCGGATTGAGGCGTCGATCGCGGCGATCAAAGCATTAGCGGCCGCCAAGTCGGCGGAGGGGACCGCCTGGAAGCACGCGGGCTACCGCTCCCCGGCCGATCAGCTGGCCCAGGAGACGGGGATGAGCCCCGGCCGGGCCAAGAGAGCCTTGGAGACGGGTCGGCGAATGGCCGAGCAGCCGGAGGTCGCTGCGGCCGCCCTTGCTGGCGATCTCTCCCCCGAACAGGCCGACGCGGTATCCGATGGAGCCGCAGCTAACCCTGACAAGGCGAAAGAGCTCGTCGACAAGGCCAAGAAAATGTCGATGCCGGAGCTGAACGAAGAGGTCGCTCGGACCAAAGCAGCGGTGACCGATCTAGAAGCTCGTCGCCGGCACCTTCATGAGAACCGGTCGTTCCGCCACTACACCGACCAGGAAGGGGCCGGTCACGCTCACCTGTTTGGCAACCCCGAACACAACATCACCGTCTGGGAAGCCATCGACCCCATCAGGCGGCACCTGGTACTTCGAAGGCGTGACAGCGACCACCCCCGAGAGAGGTTCGAGGCGATCGACCACGACGCTCTGATGATCCTCGCCTCGGCAGCCACAGGCAAACCCGCCGAACTGTCCATCACCGACCTACTCGGTCTCGGCCTGTTCCCCGAACTCGACCTGTCAACCCTCGGCAATCGAACCCCTAAGGCCACGCACGCAACGCCAGGCGAGCTCAACCCGCCCAACGCCCATGCGCCCACGACAATCGCGCCGCGGCTCCAGCCCGATCTCCTATCCGGGCTCGCAGGCGACAACGTTCCAGCCCTCGCAGACGCGACTCCCTGCCCGGCCGACCTCCCTCCGTTCCTCGAAGCCGATCCAGATCCCCCGCCCACGCAACCCGGCAGCAGCAAACTGCGCCGCAAGCTCGCCGGCAGACCGGTCAAGCTAGTCATTCGCGTCGACTACGACGTGCTATTGCGCGGCTATCCGCTCGAAGGCGAGCTCTGCGACATCCCCGGCTACGGACCGATCGCGGTATCGCTCATCGAGGACCTGATGGCCACCGGCAACGTCTTCATCGCCGTCGCGTTCATGAAGGCTCTCGAAGTCAAAAGCGTCTACCACCACGGACGCCGCCCGAACGCCTACCAGAAGACCGCCCTGGAGCTGATCTACCCCGAGTGCGCGGTAAAAGGTTGCAACGTCCGGTACGGGCTGCAATACGACCACCGCGAGGACTGGGTCAAGACCCACTACACCGTCTTGGACCTCCTCGATGGTCTCTGCCAGCACCACCACAAGCTGAAAACCCACAAAGGGTGGGCGCTCGTCGAAGGCCGCGGCAAACGGGACTTCGTGCCTCCCGACGACCCCCGCCACCCGCGCAACAAAGCGAGCAGGTCCGAGTCCAATCCCCCTCCGATCCCAGCCGGGTCCAAACCAGCCCCTGGCCCGGCAGTCAACTCCGGCGGACCATGATCTTCCTCGCCGAATCCACACCTTCGCCTATCGACGGCACCCGCCAGGCCGGTCAAGGTCGCAGGAGCGACCACACGACCCGACCCTTCACCGAGCCGGGTGCGACTAAGTGCCTTGACGGGCCGGGAACGTCGAGAACCGCCACAATCGAATCGCTCCGCCGTCAGGCGGGGCATGATCGCCACGGGCTTTGGCTCAAGTCGAGAGCCTCGGCCAACTCCCAGTCCGGTCCCGATGTGGGACGATTTCTCCTGGCTGGAAGGGAGGGAGCTTGAGCCGAATCGACCTTGCCCGCCTCGACGACATCGCCGACGTACTACAGCAAGTGCGCTCCTGGGACGGTGTCGAAGACCGAGGAGGAGGCACCTTCTACTTGAAGCGGAAGCCGTACCTTCACTTCCATGTCGGTCAAGACAGCCGTCGGGCTGATATCCGCCGGTTCGATGGTTGGGTCCAGTTCGACCTACCCGAGCCGCTTCCGGCCGGCCTCAAGCAAGAGTTTCTTGTTCTTCTCGAGGACGAGTACGCCGGCCGCTGACACCTAGCCGCCGAGCACAGACCCCAACACTCAGTGCCGCACAAGCGCGGGCTCCATGACATAGTCGAAACCATGGACCTTTCAGACTTCGAGAAGATCGGCGCCGAGGACAAGTACCTGGCCGTCGTTGCGACAACCCGTGCCGATGGAACCGCACAAGCATCGGTCGTCAACGCGGGGGTACTTCCGCACCCGGTCTCGGGTGAGCAGGTCGTCGGATTCGTAACCTACGGCCCGACAAAGCTTGCCAACATCAGGAAGCGGCCGTGGACGACGGTCGTGTTCCGATCCGGATGGCTATGGGGTGCCGTCGAAGGGCCCGCCGACATCATCGGACTCGACGACGCGTTCGAAGGATTCGATCAGAAGGAGTTGCCCGAACTCCTACGAGCAGTCTTTCGGGCTGCGGGCGGAACCCACGACGACTGGGAGGAATACGACCGGGTCATGGCCGAGCAAAGACGGGCCGCCGTCTTCGTTCATGCCCAACGCGTCTACTCAAACCGCTCCTGACCGAAGCAACACGCGCACGCCCCCCTGCCGACTCCGTAGAAGTTTCAGCCGGCTTCGAGCCGTTTGATCATCCACTCGCCGGCCTGGGCGACCGCCTCGTCAGCTTCCGGTAGCAGTCCGGCGAGCATCTGGAACACGTGGAACGCTTCCGGCCACACCTCGGACTCCACCAGCACACCCGCGTCGCGCGCTCGATCGGCGAAGCGCACAGCGTCGTCAAGAAGCACCTCCGCGTCGCCCACATGGACCAATAGCGGGGGCAAGCCGGCGAGATTCGCATACAGCGGGCTGACCATTGGGTTCCACACATCTCCGTCGGGGACGTAATAGCCCGTGATCCGCTTCGTATCGGATGGATCGATCATCGGATCGACCGCAGCGCGGCTCTTGATCGAATCGCCCGTTGAAGCCAGATCCGTCCACGGCGAGATGAGATAGGCACCGGCCGGGAGTGGATCACCGGCGTCACGCAAATAGACGAGCAGAGCTGCGCTCAGTCCACCACCCGCCGAGTCGCCCGCGACGATGACCCGCGACGGATCTTCGCCACCCGGTCCTATCAACCATCGGTACGCCGCAGCAGCGTCTTCGACCGCGGCAGGGAACGGGTACTCAGGGGCGAGCCGGTACTCCACGCTCAGGCCGCGGACTCGGGCGGCACGACATAACACAGCGACCAATCGCCGGTGGGTAGCGATCGATCCCTCGAAGTAGCCGCCGCCGTGCAGATACAAAAGAGTCCCACGAGACCCGCCTCCCTCCAGCGCCCGAGTCCACTCGACGGGAACCCCGTCCGCATCGGCCGGTTCCATCGCCACACCTGGTATCGGAGGCAGAGCAGCCATCATCTGCTCGAACCCGGCCCGAAGCTCCGCGACCGTCAACGCAGGGCTGCCGCTAGCGAGACTGCGGCGCTCGAACATCAGCCCGGTGAAGTCCTTCATCTGCTGGCTGGCCATGACAGTTCCCCCCGTTCCGGCGTGCAGCGCGACCGTACATGCCGGCGGAGCATGCCGGCGGACCATGCCGGCGGAACACGCCGGCGGAGCATGCCGGCGGAACAATCGGACAAGCCCCTTGCAATCGCAGTAAAAGGCCTGGTATGTCACCGGACCGGAGGGTCGCCGACGGCGACAAGCAGATCAAAAGGGGGTCGCGAGTGCTGGCGATCCGGGCAAGGCGTGTGTTCGACGGCGTGAGACCGATCGCCGGCGGCGCGACGATCCTCATCGACGGAAGCAAGGTCGCGGGCGTCACAGCGTTCGAAGCGGAGCTACCCGAAGGCTGCGAACAGATCACGTTCCCGGACTGCACCGTTCTCCCGGGTCTGTTCGACATGCACGTCCACCTCGGAGGAGACGGTCACCTTGGAGCACTCGACCGCTTGGCACAGTACGACGACGACGAATTGGGCGAAGTGATCACCAGGGCCTTGGAGTCCCAGCTCCGGGCCGGCGTGACGACGGTGAGAGATCTGGGCGATCGCCGCTGGAGCGTGGTCGACCGCAGAGACCGCCTCCTCAACCCTGACGGGACTACGCCGAGCCCGACGATCCTGGCGTCCGGGCCACCGATCACATGCCGCCAAGGACACTGCTGGTCGATGGGCGGCGAGGCGACTGGGCCCGAAGAACTCCGCCGCGCGGTTGACGAGCGAGCCGAGAGAAAGGTCGACGTGATCAAGATCATGGCCAGCGGCGGAGCGTCGACGCCGGGCACCGACATGCTCGATTGCCAGTTCAAGCTCGAGGAGATGCGGGCCGTGGTCGAACGCGCCCACAAGGCGGGGCTGCCCGTGACGTCGCCCTCCCACGGCCTGCCCGCCGTCCAGCGATCGGTCGAAGCAGGTGTCGACGGAATCGAGCACTGCAGCTGCATGACCGATTCGGGCATCACAGTTCCGGAAGGACTTCTCGACGCGTTCGTGGACAAGGGAATCGTCATATGTCCCACGCCGGGAGCGGTCCCCGGGTTCGTGCCACCCCCCCACATCCAGGCGATCCTGGACAGGACCGGCACGACCCGAGAAGCGCGGGTGGCGGCGGTCGGGAAGATGCACCGTCGTGGGGTGCGAATCGTTTGCGGAGTGGACGCCGGGGTCGGCGACTCCAAGCCACACGGGATTGTCGCTCTCGCGATGGCCGACCTCGTCGAAGCGGGCTTCACAAACTCCGAAGCCATTGCATCAGCGACGTCGATCGCCGCCGACACCTGCGGTCTCGGGCGCAGCAAAGGCCGCCTGAAGCCGGGCTACGACGCCGATGTTCTCGTCGTCTCGGGCGATCCGCTCGAGGAGATCACCGACCTGACTCGAGTGGAGGCCGTCTTCGTCGCCGGCCGGAGAGTAAGCCCACCAGTAGGCCCACCAGCCGGCCCAGTCAGCAACCTCACCGCCGGCTAACCGCTTCCCCCATGGCTTCGACGGCCTGGGCGAGGATCGATCTCGACGTCGCGAAGTTGAACCGGACATGCCCCTCCCCCGGGGCCCCGAACGCGGGACCGTGATTGGTAGCCACCCGCGCCTTCTCGAGGAAGAAGTCCGCCGGCTCAACGTCCAGTTCGAGTCCCCTGCAGTCGAGCCAAGCGAGGTAGCTCGCCTCCGGGGGTGTGTAACTAACCGCGGGCAAGTGCGTAGCCAAGAGTTCAGCCAGGTACTTGCGGTTGCCGTCCAAGTAGGTCACCACCGCGTCAAGCCAAGATCCTCCATCCCGATAAGCAGCGAGATTTGAAGCGATGCCCAGCGTCGACGCGCCGTGAGTGTCCAGCATCGACAAGGAGCTCCATCGCTCCCCGTCGAGCGCATTGCTGATTATGAGCTGCGCGCACTTGAGCCCCGGGAGGTTCCAACCCTTGGAAGCGGACGTCAAGGTGATGGTGTGCGAAGCGGTCACATCGGAAAGGCTCGCGTAGGGAGTATGGCGCCGGTCCGGATATGTCAGCGGCGCGTGGATCTCGTCGGCCACCACCCTCCCTGCGTGCAGATCCACCACCGAAGCAAGCTCCGACAGCTCAGCCCGCGAAAACGACCGCCCCAACGGGTTGTACGGATTGCACAGCACTACCGTCCGCGCGCCAGCAGCGAGGTTCGACTCGATCCTGTCGACGTCCATCCTGTAGACGCCGTGATCGAACAACACCGGTACCTCGACGATCCGGCGCCGGGTGACATTCGGCAGTTCGAAGAAAGGCATGTATGCGGGCGTCGAAAGAATGACGGGCGATCCCTCGGGCGAGAAGTGCCTGATCGCAAGCTCGATCCCTTTCAGCACGTCCGGCAACGTGTGCACCCGGGATGGTTCGACGGTCCAGCCGTAACGACTCCGCTGGAACTCGGCGACCGCCTCAGGCAGGCCGTTCATCTCATCGCGCGCCGGGTAGCCGAACTCCTGCCGCTCTACCGCTGCCCGCACCGCTTCGCGTACCGCTGGTGCCGTCGAGAAATCCATCTCCGCGACCCAGCATGCGATGACATCCGGCTCGAACAGAGACCACTTGATCGTCCCCCGCTGCCGAAGGGTCTCCGAGCTGAAATCGTCGAAGACGAACTCAGTCTCTCGATCAGCCATACACCCGCATCACGCGTACGTTCGGACCAACGACAGGACAGCGTCCGCATCAGGGCCTTCGGCGCTCAAACCAGTCGCAGACGCTCGCAAGCGCCGCGCCGCAACAAGACAGAACTCCACGCCGTCCCCCCGAACGACAGTCGTCGGAGATTCGGAGGGAACGAACGACCACGGGTCACCGTTCGGGCCGATCAGCTCGAACGCAACCGGACCCGACAGCGCGACACCCTCGCGCGCGAACGCGTAGGGAAGCGTCCGCCAAGCAAGCCGGGCGATGTGGCGCAACCGGTCATCGGGCTTCAGCTCGACACCAACCGCGTCGGCGATGTCACCGGTGTGGATCCAGGCTTCGGCGAGCCGGGTCGAGATCAGGGTCCGGATCGATAGCTCGCCGACGACCCAGACCACCCGCCGGTGGGAGTCCGCCCCCACGAGCATCTCGTCGAACCGGCTCGAAGCATCACGCCATCGACCGAGCAACACGTCAGGGGAAGCGCCGCGCTCCTGCGAAACCATCCAGTCAGCACCGTCGTCCACCGTGCCGGCCGGGGCTCCTGAGACGTGCCCTGCGATGAAACCGGCGGTCCTTCCTTCGAGACAGGCCACCGCCATCTCGTCGGTCTGCGACAGATGGAGCACCACGTCCGCCACGGTCCACCCGGGACAGCGGGTCGGCCGTTCCCAGTCCTCAACCGCGAGCGACTCGAAGAGCCCAGCCATCTCGGCGTGCTGAGCAAGAAGCGCTGCGGCGGCGTCGACGGAGTCTTTTTCCAACCCCAAACAGCCCCTTCTACGCCGACGGAGCCTTGGGCCGAAGGGCGGGAACGACCGCGCCGATGAGCCCCCTTATCGTCGCGACGATCGTGTCGCCCCAATCGAAGTAGTCCTTCCAGCGGACGATCTCGCCGCCGCGCACGTCGAAACGGCCGCAGACCCAGATCTGGATCCGCACCGGGCCGAAGACGAGCACGTCGGTCCGCTCGGTGAGCACGGTCGGGCCGTCGGCTGAGATCGCGTGGAAATACACCTCGAACCCGGCGCTCGGCCGGCCGAAGGTCATGGTCAAGGCGCGGCGCACCCGTTCCCGGCCCCGGATGGTGGGGAGGGACGCATTTATGTAGTCGACGTCCTCGGCGAGCAGCTCGGTCGCCGTGTCGATGCGGCCGTCTTCCAACAGGAGAAGGAACCTCCGGACGAGGTCTATCGCTCCTGGGGAGACGGATCCGTTCGTTTCGGTTGCTTCGGACAGAGTGTCGGGCACGTCCAGAACGCTACCCCCGTCGTCACTAGATACCGCCGGCGGCATCGCCGGAAATATTCCGACGCCGTTCCACGCTGGAAACCGTATGGTCGGTGGGGTGCAGCGGCTGCGGATGCTCAAGGCGGGACAGGCCACCGACGGGATGGTGCTGGCGCTGGCGTGCGTGGCCCAGTTCATGGTCGTGCTCGACGTCTCGATCGTCAACGTCGCACTTCCCCAGATCGGCAGGGAGCTTCACTACTCCTCCGTGGGGCTGCAGTGGGTGGTCAACGCGTACGTCCTGACCTTCGCCGGCTTCCTCCTCCTCGGTGGGCGGGCGGCCGATCTGTTCGGGCGGAAGCGGGTGTTTATTGCGGGATTGGGTCTGTTTTCGTTGGCGAGTCTCGCGGGTGGGCTCGCCCAGACCGCGGGCGAGTTGACCGTCGCCCGGGCGGTCCAGGGCCTCGGCGGGGCGATCCTGTCCCCCGCCACCCTGACCATCATCACCACCACGTTCACCGACGGGCAGAGCCGCACGAGGGCGATCGGAATCTGGAGCTCGGTGGCGGGCGCCGGCGGGGCGACAGGAGCCGTGTTCGGCGGGATCCTCACCGGCTATCTGGGCTGGCGGTGGGTCCTGTTCGTGAACGTGCCGATCGGTGCGGTTGCTATCGCACTCAGCGCGCTGGTCCTGACCGAGGCGCGGCGTCCGGCAGCCGGAAAGCTCGATATCGCCGGAGCGATCACCGTCACGGGCGGGCTCGCACTTCTCGTGTACGCGATCGTCAGCACGGATACACACCCGTGGGGATCCGGACGGACGATCCTGCTGTTGGTGGCCGCGGCGGTGATCCTTGGACTGTTCGTGTTGATCGAAGCGCGCGGCGCATCGGCACCGTTGATGCCACTTTCGCTGTTCAAGTCGCGTTCTCTCAGCGTGGCCAACCTCACCATGCTGCTACTGGGGGCATGCTTCTTCTCGATGTGGTACTTCCTCACCCTCTACCTGCAGGAAGTCCACGGTTACAGCCCGCTGAAGGCAGGGCTGCTGTTCCTTCCGATGGGCCTGGCGATCATCGCCGGCGCGCAGGGAAGCATCAGGCTCATCAGCCGCTTGGGCGCGCCGCGCGTGTTGACGCTGGGCCTGGTTCTCGTCGCAGTGGGGTTCGTCTGGATAGCCCAACTGAACGCTTCGAGCATGTACCTCTCCGGTGTCCTGCCGGGAACGTTGATGACGTCGTTCGGGGTGGGGCTGTCGTTTACTCCTCTTGCTCAGACGGCGACGAGCGGGGTCCCCATGCAAATGGCGGGCTTGGCGTCAGGGCTTTTGAACACGTCCAGGCAGGTTGGTGGCTCCATTGGCCTCGCGGCACTGGCGACAGTCGCGACCGCCCGGACGCACGCGGTCATCCACTCGACTTCGGTGAAGCAGGCGCTCACCTCCGGATACGACCGCGCGTTCCTCACCGCCTCCATCGTGACCCTCGTCGCGCTGGCGGCTTCCTTCTTCATTCCGAGGACGCATCCGGTCGTCCCCGAGGCCGCACCGGCTCTCAGCCTCGAGCCGGCCACTGCGCCGGCCGACTGACCGACTCGACCAACCAACCAGTCCGACCAGGCCGACAACCCGACCAGGCCGACCAGGCTCAGCCGCTCCCGTACGGCCGAGTGATGATCTCGAGCAGGTGCCCGTCGGGGTCACGGAAGTAGCAGCCTCGCCCGCCATCGTTCCGGTTGATTTGTCCGCTGCGGCTGAGCATCGGATCGGCCCAGTACTCCTGGCCTCGCTCCTCGATCCGCCCGAATATCTCGTCGAACTCCGCTTCCGAGACGAGAAACGCGTAGTGCTGAGACTCGATTTCGGCTTCGGGATTCCAGTGGTCGTGGAAGTCGAGCGACACGCCGTTGTCCACCTCGACGACGAGAAACGGCCCGAACGCTTTGGGTTCGCCCAGCCCCAGGATCTCCGAAAGGTAGCCGGAGGAAACCTTCTTGTCCCGGCACAAGACGATGGTGTGGTTCAGTGCGGGCGCCATGGGTGTCCCCCTTGCCGACAGCCGAGTCGATGTCCGAGTCGATGTCCGGGTCGATGTCCGAGTCGATGTCCGGGTCGATGTCCGGGTCGATGTCCGAGTCGATGTCCGATTACCTGGTCAACTCTACGTTCTCGCCCCCGGCTCTGCCCTCTGACACTGCACTCCGACACTGCCCCCCGACTCTGCCCCAGGAGGCAGACTTCAACATGTGACCGGTTTCGCTTTCCCGGGTCCGCCGTCACCGCTACCCTCGGCCCCACCGGCTCACGTCAGGCAACGAGTTAAAGCGAGTTAAGGGGACACCATGAGGATCGTCATCTCAGGCGGCGGAATGGTCGGGCTCTGCACCGGGATGCTCCTGGCAAAGGACGGGCACGACGTGACGCTGCTGGAACGCGACGGCGCGGCGCCACCGGATCCGGACCAGTCGTGGACCGCTTGGGAACGTCGGGGAGTCAACCAGTTCCGCCTGCCCCACTTCTTCCTCGCCCGCTTCAGGTCGATCGCCGAGGCGGAGCTGCCGGAACTGGTCGACGCCCTAGCCGCCGCCGGCGCGTGCCGCTACAACATCGCCGACAACATCCCCGACGAGATGAAAGGCGGGTCTCGCCCCGACGACAACCGATTCGATGTGATCACCGGTAGGCGCACGGTGGTCGAGTCGGTCACGGCCCGTGTCGCGGAGGAAGCTCCTGGCCTGACCGTACGCAGAGGGGTCGCGGTCCGGGGCCTGGTCACCGGCCCGGCCGCGAACGGCAGCGTGCCCAACGCGGTCGGGGTAGAGCTCGAGAACGGGGAACGCATCGACACCGACCTTGTCGTCGATGCGACCGGGAGGCGTTCGCCCCTGCCCAGGTGGATCGCCGACGCCGGCGGGCCGGCGGTTCCCGAAGAGCTCGAAGACTCGGGCTTCAGGTACTACGGAAGGCATTTCCGGTCCGCCGACGGTTCCCTCCCGGCGATGTTCGGTCCGCTGAAGCAGGACTACGGCAGCGTCTCGGCTCTCACCCTCCCCGCGGACAACGGCACCTGGTCGGTAACCATCATCGCCAGCTCCAAGGATTCGGCCCTGCGAGCCGCGAGCGACCCGAAGAAATGGGAATGCGCCATCAGGACGCTGCCCCTCGCCGCCCACTGGATCGACGGCGAGCCGATAGACGACGGCGTTGCAGTCATGGCGAAGATAGAAGACCGGATTCGCGAATACGCGCCCGGCGGCAAACCCGTCGTGACGGGGGTCCTGGCCGTCGGCGATTCGTGGTCGTGCACGAACCCTTCGTTGGGGCGCGGCGCGAGCATCGGGCTGATGCACGCGGCACTTCTGCGCGACGTAATACGCGACAACGGCGATGCGGACCCGTGGAAGCTGGCGTCGGTCTGGTACGAGCTGACCCGCACGGAGGTCGAGCCCTACTACCGCGCAACTCTCGGGTTCGACCGCGCTCGGCTCGCCGAGGTCGATGCGATCATCGCCGGCAAGCCGTTCACCGACACCAACTCGGAGTGGAGCCTCACCAAAGCTCTCGAAGGACTCTCGCTCGAGAACCCGGACTTCCTTCGCGCCAACCTAGAAATCGGGATGCTCCTCCGGCGTTCGGACGAAGTAGCGCAAGACCCCACCGTCATGGAGATCCTCGACCGCGACGTCGAGGCATCCGACCAGCCGCCGCTCGGCCCGACGAGGACCGAGCTGCTCGCCGCGATCTCGTAGAGGAGAAGCTCTTATGCAAGTCGACAGTGGAGGCGTCAAGCTCAACGTGGAGCTGTACGGTCCGGAAAAAGGAACACCGGTGTTGCTGCTCCATGGCTTTCCGGATACCGGCCGGTTGTGGACGAAGCAGATCGAGCCGCTCGCCGCGGCGGGTTACCGATTGATCGTTCCCGACCTGCGCGGCTACGGGTTGTCCGACAAGCCGGCCGGCGTGGACGCGTACAACCTCCTCTTCCTCGCTGCCGACCCTGTCGCGATCCTCGACCGGCTCGGGGTCGAGAAGGCGCACGTGGTCGGCCACGATTGGGGGTCGGCAGTGGCGTGGGGAATGGCCTCCTTCGCCGCCGACAGAGTCGACCGGTTGGTGGTCCTGTCGGTGGGGCATCCACTTTCGTTCGCGTCGGCGGGGTTCGAGCAGAGAGAGAAGAGCTGGTACATGCTTCTCTTCCAGTTCGAGGGAGTCGCCGAGCACTGGTTGTCCGACAACGACTGGGCCAACTTCCGTGCCTGGGCCCACCACCCGGACACCGACGGTGTGATCAGAGACCTGGAGAAGAACGGCTCGCTCACTCCGGGACTCAACTACTACCGAGCCAACGTGCCCCCACAGACGCTGATCGACCCGCCGCTCGAGCTGCCGAAGGTGACCGTCCCCACCATGGGCGTCTGGAGCACCGGGGACTTCGCCCTTACCGAACACCAGATGACCGGATCCTCAGAGTTCGTCGCCGCTCCGTGGCGTTACGAACGCGTCGAGGGACCCGGCCACTGGTTGCAGTGGGAGGCCCCGGACCAGGTCAACGCGCTGCTTCTGGACTTTCTGTCCGGCTGACAAGCTGGTGTGGCTCCCGGCGCCGCCGGGGGTAAGAACAGCGTCGGGATTCCGAGCAGGAGAGGTGACGATGGCCCGCGAGTGGCACAGGGGCTCTATCGAACTCAGGGACGGCTACACGATCATGGACGGCAGCGGGAACATGGCCCATCAGGTCCCCAACGCCAAGTTCAGCATCGAGGGCGGCTTCCTCTACGTCGACGTCCACGGGGCTGATGACGTGCAGGTCGTGTCGTCGGAAGCGGTCCGTCTGTTGACGTACCAGCGCAAGGCCCGCGAGTAGAGCCTCGGCCGGATCCCCAGCCTGGGTTTCCCCGTCTCGCTTTCCCCGTCTGGTTCCCCCGTCTCGTTTCATAGTCTGGGGCGATGCGCTTCGCCTTCAAGACCGCCCCGCAGAACACGGCCTGGGAGGACATGCTCGCTGTCTGGAAGCTGGGCGACGAGATCGACGTGTTCGAGTCAGGCTGGACGTTCGACCACTTCTACCCGATCTTCTCCGACTCCACCGGACCTTGCCTCGAGGGGTGGGTCACCCTGGCGGCCCTGGCCCAGGCCACACGCAGGCTGCGGTTGGGCGTGATGGTCACGGGCATCCACTACCGCCATCCTGCGGTTCTCGCCAACATGGCCGCGACCCTGGACATCGTCTCGGGCGGACGTCTCGACGTCGGGTTAGGCGCCGGATGGAACGAAGAGGAATCGGGGGCCTACGGGATTCCCCTCGGGACGCCTCGTGAACGGAGCGACCGGTTCGAGGAGGCCTGCCGGATCCTCATCGGGTTGTTCCGCGATCCGACGACCGACTTCGACGGTCGGTTCTACAAGCTCACCGCTGCCCGGTGCGAACCCAAGCCGGTGCAGTCGCCACTTCCGATCTGCATCGGCGGCAACGGCGAGAAGCGGACACTGCGAACAGCCGCGCGCTACGCGAACCACTGGAACTTCGTCGGCGGGACGCTCCAAGATTTCGTCCGCAAGCGCGACGTACTCCGGGAGCACTGCGCGGCGATCGGCCGCGACGCCCGCGAGATCACGCTGTCGGCCCACGTCCCGTTGGGACCGGACAATGACCCCGGCCCCGGGATCGAAACGGCCAACCGCCTCGCCGACGAGGGATTGGACCTGGCCATCTTCCAGCTGCGCCCGCCGCATACGCCCAAGGTCCTCGAAGAGATAGCCGAGGCGATCGCCGGGTCCCAGTAACCAAGACGATGCCAATCAGACGACCCAATCAAACTACGGAGTTGCAACGGTGACTGAAACAACTTCTCGGACGCAGGCCGCGACACCCCCTGGGAAAGACTCCTCCCCCCGGCATCTCGGGATAGCGCTTGCGGTCATCGGAACCGCTCAGCTCATGGTCGTCCTCGATGCGTCGATAGTCAACGTGGCCCTGCCCTCGATCCAGCGGGCCCTCCACTTCGGCGGAGCAAACCTCGAGTGGGTGATCAACGCGTACACCCTCGCGTTCGGCGGCCTGCTGCTGCTGGGCGGCAGGACCGGTGACCTGTTCGGACGCCGGCGCATGTTCGGCATCGGGGTCGGGTTGTTCACCGTCGCATCGCTGCTGGGTGGCCTCGCCAACAGCCAGGCCTGGCTGATCGCCGCCCGCGCCGCTCAGGGAGTCGGCGGCGCGATCGCCGCGCCAACCGCGCTTTCGCTCGTGGCCGCAAACTTCAGGGAGGGCCGGGAACGCAACCGGGCGATGGGCGTCTACAGCGCGATGTCGGGAGCCGGGGGTGCCATTGGTGTTCTCCTCGGCGGCATACTCACCTCGACGATCAACTGGCGGTGGGTGCTGTTCGTCAACGTGCCGATCGGTCTCGCGGTCATCACTCTCGCGCCCCGGGTGCTCGTCGAAACCGAACGTAAGCAAGGAAAGCTCGACCTGTTGGGTGCGCTCACCGCGACGGCGGGCATGTCGCTCCTCGTGTACGGCCTGGTCCACGCCGCGACGCACCAGTGGGGCAACGCCGGCACAATCGTGCCGATCGGCCTCGCCGGGGTCTTCCTGCCGTTCTTCGTGTTGTGGGAGACGAGGGCGCCGGAGCCGTTGATGCCGCTGCATCTGTTTTCGAACAGGAGCCGGTCTGGCGCGTACGCGGTCATGCTGGCGATCGGGACGTCGATCTTCTCGATGTTCTACTTCCTGACTCTGTTCATGCAGGACGTCCTCGGCTTCAGCGCGTTGAAGACAGGAGTTGCTTACCTACCGTTCGCGATCTCGATCATCCTCGTCGCGACGACAGTCGCCCGGGTCGTGACTCGGATCGGGCCGCGGCCCCCGATCATGGTCGGCACCCTGCTCGGTGCGGGAGGCCTGTTCTGGATGTCCCAGCTGACCCCGAGCAGCAGCTACGGGGGTTCGATTATCGGGCCGATGATCCTTGTCGCAAGCGGGATGGCCGCTTGCTTCGTCCCGCTGACGATCACGACGGTGGCGGGGGTGGCACCGCAGGAGTCCGGAATCGCGTCTGCGCTGCTGAACTCCGGGCAACAAGTCGGCGGGTCGCTCGGACTCGCCGTTCTGGGCACTGTCGCCGCGACGGTCACGCGCAACCACTTGATCAGCAGCGGCTTCCCTGCCCTGTCACGCGTCCCCGCAGGCGCCGGCCCGGTGCTCAAGCACCTCCCGCCCCAGATCCACCACACCGTGAACCAGGCCTTCACCAACGGATACGTCGCCGCGTTCCGCGTCGGCACAGTGATACTGCTCACTGCGTTTGTGGTCGCGTCGCTGGCGATCCGGGTGAGGCCGCCGGCCGCGCAGGCCGCCCAGGTGCCCGCCTTGTAACAGGGCTAGAGCAAATCCAACGGTTGGGTCCACACCGATCACCCGGTCGAGCACTGTTGGGCGATCTCGAATCCTCGGTTAGGACCACATACCCGGGGCCGCGTACGCTCTGCCGGCGTGCCCCACCCACGAAAGTTTCGCTTCGGAGTCCAGCTCACCAACGCCGGCTCGCACTCGTCCTGGGCCGATGTGGCCCGAAAGGCCGAGGACCTCGGCTACTCCTCCCTTTTTCTTCCCGATCACTTCGGGGACCAGCTCGCACCGGTTCCTGCGCTGGCCGCGGCCGCCGCGGTCACGACTCAGCTGCGCGTCGGCGCCCTCGTTTGGGACAACGACTACAAGCACCCCGTCGTCCTCGCCAAGGAGGCGGCGACCATCGACGTAATGTCGGGAGGGCGGCTCGAGTTCGGCATCGGCGCCGGCTGGATGAACACCGACTACGAGCAGTCCGGCATCCCGAAGGACCCGGCTTCGGTAAGGATCGAGCGGCTCGCCGAGGCGATCTCGATCTACAAGGGCCTTTGGGGCCGGGGAGAGTTCTCCTTCGAAGGTAGGCACTACCGGATCAGCCACCTGGACGGGCTTCCCAAGCCGGTCCAGCAGCCGCATCCGCCCGTGCTGATCGGCGGAGGCGGGCCGAAGATGCTGGCGCTTGCGGCGCGTGAGGCCGACATCGTCGGGCTCAACCCGGCGATCCCCAAGGGTTTCGTGGACGCGTCGGCGTCGGCGGAGCTTGCCCCTGCACAAGTTGAGAAAAAGGTGGAGCGGGTGCGGGAAGAGGCTGGTGATCGTTTTCGGGATCTGGAGCTGAACGTACTCGTCTTCGTCACCACGATCGGTCAATCAGCGCGCACCCAACGCGAGTCGGTCGCGAATCTGCTCTCGATCAGTGTCGAGGATCTCGACGCGTCGCCTCACGCGTTGGTCGGGGAGACCTCGGCTGTTGCGGATCAGCTGCGTGCAGCGCGTGACCGTTGGGGCACCTCGTACTTCGTGTTGCAGGGAGAGGCCCCAATGGAACAGGCCGCGCCGGTGGTGGCCGAACTCGCCGGTACCTGAGGATCAGTTTGATGCAGTGATCTCTTGCGGGCTTCGTGCTCTAACGTTCGGCGGGTGAAGACGGGAAGGCCGTCCTGGACAGCCCGGTGGGTCGCCACCCGGCGAGCCGCTCTCCACGACAGGCGTCCCGCACGGGGAGACGCCGAGGCAGAGCGGCGGGTCTACGAGGACCTGTCGATCCCCCTCCTCCTACCGGGCTTGGCCCGCCCCGCCGGAATGTGGACCCGTACCCGGTTCATAGATCGTCGGATGGTGGAAGGCTTCGACGGGGGCGTCGCACAGGTCGTGGTGGTCGGCGCCGGGTACGACTGCAGGCCGCTCCGGTTCAGCGAAGCACCGGTCAGGTGGTTCGAGGTCGACCATCCGTCGACCCAGCAAGACAAGCTCCGGCGCTTGGCAAGAACCGGCGCCCGGGCCGATCACATTTCGTTTGTTTCTCTCGATCTCAACGAGGGCGACCTCAGCGCGGAGCTGGATGCTGCGGGGCACGATCCTGAGTCGTCGACGTTGTGGCTGTGCGAAGGCCTGTTCCCGTACCTTTCGCGAGATGTGATCGTCCGTTTGTGCGGGATCTTGCGATCCCGGTCGACCGCTGACAGCGTGCTGGTTTGCAACGCGCTGGTGCGCGGGTCCGGCAGAGCCTTGAGCAGGCTCTTGAGAGCTGGCGTCGACACCGTGCTCGCTGCTGCCGGCGAGCGGCGGAAGGCGGAATTCGCGCCAGGCGACCTCGAGGGCCTCCTCGCCGACTCTGGGTGGTGCATAAGCGAGAAGGAGCTCACCACTCCGGCACGCAGCGACGAGACGTATCTGGTGGCTATCGCGGCGTTCCCCAAGCCTCCCGTTCCCTAGGCGCCGGCGCTGCGGCTGCGCCCATGCCACTACGCGGTGGACATATCCCAGCAGAATGGCTGAATGGAAGGACACCTGATCACTGTTGACGGCGAGAGCCACGAGGTCACGACGGACGCGCTCAAGGGGCTGATCGACTCAGGAGCAAGGTTCTGGCTAGACCTCGCCGGCTTGGACGAGCAGACGGCAAACACGGTCCTGCGGGATACCTTCGGGTTCCACCCGCTCGCGGTGGAGGACGCCGAGCACTTCGGCCAACGCCCGAAGATAGACCCTTATGACGGCTACGCCCTGATCGTGGTGTACGGAGTGTCGCCAGCAGGATCGCTTGTCGAAGTTCACTGCTTCTACACGGAGAACTACCTGGTCACGGTCCATCACGATCCTTGCCCCGATCTCACCAAGCTGGTGGAGCGGCTCCGCGCCAAAGCCGGGCCCCGCCCGGACCACGTGATGCTGCTGTACCGGGTGATGGACCTGCTCATCGACGGATATTTCCCGGTTCTCGCTCATATCGACGACGAGATCGACGAGCTCGAAGACGAGATTCTCGCGCGGCCGACCGAACAGCAACTCGGAACGCTCTTCGACCTCAAACGATCTCTTATCGCGATGAGGAAGGTCGTCACCCCTCAGCGGGACATGTTCGCATCCCTCCTTTCCGGCCGAGACTCCCTGCCCGGGATGACCCCCGACGCGGAGCGCTATTTCAGGGACCTCTACGATCACCTGATCCGCATCAGCGATTTGGTCGACAGCTATCGCGATCTGCTGAGCGGGGCGCTCGACACACACCTGTCGACAGTGTCCAACCGGCTCAACGTGGTAATGAAGCAGCTCACCATCATCGCCACGATCTTCCTGCCGTTGAGCTTCCTGACCGGTTTCTTCGGGCAGAACTTCGGATGGATGGTCAATCGACTCGACAGCTTCCCGGTATTCGTCGGGGTCGGGATCGGGCTGCAGGTGCTGGCCGCCGGGGGGCTGCTAATGGTCTTCCGGCGAAGGGGGTGGATGTCCTCCGAGGGGACCGTGCCCTCGGCGGTCCCCGCCGAGCGGCGGCGCGTCGCCGGCAACAAGCGCTGGAAGATCGTCCACCCAGCGCCTGATCGGCTACCGGCCCTGCCGCATCCGGAGGTTCCTCACCCGCACCTCTCGCTGGAGTAACCCGCACGCCGGCGTGGGTACGATGCTCGTGTGGGTCACGGCATGATCGACGGCGACAAGTGGATCGCTCAGCGCTTGGCCTTCCTGCGTGAGCTTCTCAAAACCGAACTCCCCGATGACCAGCGGAAGGCGGTCGAGGACGAAATAGAGAAGCTCCGAGGGGAGCGAGGGATCCACATTGGAGGGCCACGGCACCGCTGGTTCCCGTCGAGGTGGATCGGCCGGCGCAGAGCCGGCAGTTAGATCCCCGGCGCAGAGCCGGCAGTTAGATCGCCCCTGCCTGCTCAGCCCCAACCGAGCTCCTCGAGCCGGGCGTCCGAGATCCCGAAATGGTGCGCCACCTCGTGGATCACCGTCTCGGTGACCATGCTGACCAGCTGCTCCTCGGAGCGGGCGATCGACGAGATCGGTCCCCGGAAGATGGTTATGCGGTCGGGCATGACCGCCCCGTAGGACAACGGCGACCGCCTGGTGAGGTCGACTCCCTGGTACAGGCCGAGCAGCGTCCCTCTCCGCCCCTCCAGCTGCTCCGGTGTCGGCCAGTCTTCGACGAACACAGCGACGTTCTCCATCAGCCGCCCCAATTCCTCGGGAATGCTGTCGAGAGCGTCGGCTACGAGCTGTTCGAACCTGGCCCGATCGACGTCGATCACAGCTGCGACCCTACGAGCACGCAGCTGATATGGCCGTCGTGAGTGTCGTCGCTTAAGGCCGAAGCTCGAGCCCGTAGCGGGATGCAATCTGGCTCAGCCGTTCCAGGTCCGGCGGTGCCGTCATCGGCGGAGGCACCTCGCGGCGCGGCGCCGGCTCGCCGGCTTCTTCGAAGAACTTGTCGACGCCTCCGGGCGTGTAAATGATCAGGAGCCGCAGCGGCCCCGGGCCGATCGGCTCGAACGTTTCGAGTGTTCCTTTGGGGAAGTAGACAACCGTGCCGGCGTGAGCCTCCCGCTTCTCACCGTCGAACTGGTAGACCGCTGATCCCTCGATGATGTAAGTGATCTCGCCCCCGGCGTGAGTGTGGGGCGGCGGGCCGCTCCCCTCCGGGATCGTCATCTCCATCACGGTCGCCGAGCCACCGGTCTCGTCACCGGAAGCCTTCACCTCGTAGAGGCCACCGAGCATCCAGATCGGCTTGCCCTCTCCCTGCGGCCTGATCACGGTCTTGTCGCTCATCCACTCTCCCCCATGGTCGGTTTGTCCAGCACGGAGCACTGACGGAGGCACCGTACGCTCGCCGCCCAATCACCGGAGCGATCTATGTCCGAAAGTATGGGTTACGGAGGCTACGCTCCGCCGCAAGCAAGAAGGGAGTACTGGTGAGCAACCTGGCTACCGTGCAAGGAATCTACGAGTCTTTCGGTAAGGGCGACGTGCCGGCGATACTCGATGTTCTGGCGGACGACGTCGAATGGGAGTCCTGGGAGAACAACTCAGCCGTCAACGCGGGCGTGCCGACCATGATCCCGAGGCGGGGCAAGGCCGACGTGGTTCATTTCTTCGAAGTCGCGGGTCAAATGGAAATAACCGACCTGCAGATCATCAGCATGATGGAAGGCGGCAACCAGGTCGCGGTGGAGTTCGTGCTCGAGGCAAATCTACCGTCGTGGGGCGGTGGCCACTACCGTGACGAGGAGATTCACCTTTGGACCTTCAACGATGAGGGCAAGATCACCCGCCTGCGCCACTACATCGACACGGCCAAGCACATCGCCGCTTACAAGCTGTAGCCCTCACGCAGCGATGAGCGCTTCGAGTCGAGACGCGTCTCCGCTATCGAGATCGCGGAAGGCGACGCGGTAGCGCCACCCGTCATCGAGCTCTTCGGCTGCGACGGTGGAGGTGGCGCACACGATCGTCGTCCCGTCCGGCAGGCGGAGAATCACCATCGGATCTCCTTCGCCCTCGACGGCCCGCAACGTTTCGATGCACGCTCCTCCGACGCTTATGTCAACCGTCCTGCCGGCGACGCCGTGCACCGACGCCGCGTCGGACACCGGGCACAGCGTGACTGGAAGGTCCATCTGGCGGCGGGGCCACTTACGCCGCTGAATGCGTTCGATCACCATGTCGGTGCACCGCAAGGTCTTCTCGTCAGAGCTGACGTCGCCGATCAGCTTGTAAAGCGCGTCGGGCGCGAACACGCTTACCGTCGCGTGGTTGCGGTCACCGATCGAGAGGAGTCCCCCGTCCGGCAGGACGGTGACAATCGTTCCCTCGACGGACTCAACAGTGCCTGTCAACGCGATCCCGTCGCATTCGATCAGCGCGGTCTGACCGAGTAGGTGATCGAACCAGTCGAGGTGCTCGCTCGGCAACCCGACGATCTGTTTTGTGGCTGGTGGGTCATTCACGTATCAAATTCAAACAGCGACTGCGCACAACCGCAATGGGCTGGGGCTTTTGTCGGATACAACCCAACTGGTCCTTCTCAGGGACCGCTGATCCGCCTGACAACCGCGTCGAGCCTGCGGTCCGGCAAAAGGCGTCTCATCGACGCCATCAAATGCGCATCGCGGCCGACCAGATATCTCGTCTTCGGCCGGCCCGACAGGAGTGCGTGCTCGACCGCTTTGGCGACCTTCTCGGGCGGTACCGCGTTCTTGATCTGAAACTCGAGTCCCTTCTTCACGCCCTCGATGTGGCGCGAATAGAGCTCCCGCGCGTCGGACGGGTATTCCGCTTCCAACCGTGCGACGGTCTCGCTGGCCTTGTTCCATATTTCGGTCCTGATCGCACCCGGTTCGACGATGGCGACCTGGATACCCCAGGGATGCAGCTCCTGACGCAGCGAGTCACCGATCGCCTCTATCGCGTGCTTCGAAGCGTTGTACGGGCCGAGCGACTGCGTCGACACCCTGCCTCCGATCGATCCGATGAACACGATCCGGCCCGCCGCGGACTTCCGCACCAGGGGCAGCATCGCCTTGGTCACCGCGACCTGGCCGAACACGTTCACCTCGAACTGGTCGCGCCATTCGTCGAGTTCGAGGAACTCGATGGGTCCTCCGCGCCCTACGCCGGCGTTGTTGACGAGCCCATCCAGGCGGTCGACCTCGCTCTCCACCCGTTTGGCCGCGGCCTCGATCGAGGCCTGGTCGGTGACGTCCACGATCACCGGAGTGAGCCGGTCCGATCCCTGGGAACGCAACCGGTCGCCGTCGCTCTCACGCCGAACACCCGCGTACACCTGGTGTCCCAGCCGGTCCAGGTGTAGTGCGCAGGCTTCGCCGATGCCAGTGGAGGAGCCGGTGATGAGGATCGTCTTCATATCGAGAACCTAGCCCACCCATGTGGGCGACTCAGGAGGTTCTGGACCTTTTGACGTGTTCGCGAAGCTCGTACTTCAGGACCTTTCCGGCCGGATTGCGCGGCAGCACTTCGACGATGTGCAGGTGGCTCGGCAGCTTGTACCTGGCCAGGGACCGTCCCCCGAAGTCGCGGAGCTCATCCAACGTGAGGGATGCGCCCGGCTTCAACGCAACCACCGCTGCAACCGCCTCACCCCATCGATCGTCGGGCACCCCGATGACGGCCACCTCCGCGATTGCGGGATGCTCGTAAAGCGCACTCTCCACTTCCGCCGGGTAGATGTTCTCGCCCCCGCTGATGACCATGTCCTTTACCCGATCGGCGATGAACAGGAATCCGTCGGCGTCCAGGTAGCCCACGTCGCCGGTATGGAACCAGCCCTTCTCGTCGATCGCGTCTCGTGTCGCGTCCGGCCTGTTCCAGTAGCCCTTCATGATGTGGGGGCCACGGGTGCAGATCTCGCCGCGGATGTCGGGCTCCTCGATCACGTCTCCTTCGGCGTCGACGATCCGAACCTCGACGAACATCGGAGGGCGGCCCGCCGACCCGAGCTTGGCGAGTGAGTACTCCGGGCCGAGGAACGAGACCGCCGGCGACGTTTCGGTTAGCCCGTACCCCTGCTGGATCGGTATGCCGCGTCCGTTGTAGAGCTTGATCAGCGGTTCGGGTACCGGGGCACCACCGCATATCAGCATTCGGAGGCTGGTGAGGTCCGTCGTGTCGAACGCGGGATGCTGGCTCATGAAAAGGAACATCGCGGGGACGCCGAACATCGAGGACACGCCGTAGCGAGGTATCGCTTCGAGGCACGCACCCGGATCGAAGCTGCGAAGCAGCACGACCTCGCCGCCCTTCTGCCACGTGACCAGCGTGTTGACGTTCAATCCACCGATGTGGAACAAGGGCGCCACGACGAGGCTCACGTCGGTCGCGAGCACGTCCATCATGTGAAGGACGTTGGTGTTGTTCCACCAAAGGTTGCCGTGGGTGAGCATCGCCCCCTTCGGCCTCCCCGTCGTGCCGGAGGTGTACATGATGAGCGCCACGCCACCGGGGTCGCCGGGCTCGACAAGCTCGATGGGTTCGTGCGCGCCGACCATTTCCTCGAACGATCTCCAGCCATCCGTCAGAGCACCCTCAACTGCGAGGTACGCGCGGACGGGCAAATCCGAACGTACCGAATCGATCAACCCGCGGTGGTCCGCGTCGACCACGAGAGTGTGCACTCCGGCGTCGTTGATGATGAACGACAGCTCCGGGCCGGTGAGCCTGAAGTTCAACGGCACGAAGATCGCACCGAGACGAGCCGCGGCGAACATGGTCTCGAAGAACGCCGGATGATTGAGCCCGAGGTAACCGACCCGGTCCCCGTTGCTCACACCCCTCGCGCGAAGGCCCGCCGCGAACCTGTCGATCCGCTGAGCGAACTCACCAAACGTGATCGTGGATCCTTCGAAGGTGAGAGCCCGCGCCTCGGGCGTGGCCTGAGCCCGTTTGGCCAGCCAGCTGCCGAGGGTTATGTCGGGAGTGGATCTCATAGCGACTTCAGCCATTCGAGAAGGAGGTCGTTGACCTCGGACGGACGTTCCTGCTGCACCCAATGCCCGCAGCCGGAGAGGATGTGGCTTCCTCGCAGCCCGGGCAGTGTCGTCGGAAAACGGGAGATAGCGTTCGCGCCCCAGATCGTCGGACCGTCAAGCTCACCTCCGATGAACAATGACGGAACCGTGATCGGCCGTCCCTTCCAGGGCTGGAGGTCGAGCCAGTCGCGGTCCACGTTCCGGTAACGGTTGAGCGGGCCGCGAAATCCGGTGCGTTCGAACTCGCCCACGTAGAAATCAAGATCCTGCTGGGTGAGCCACGAGGGCAGCGCATCCGGAATGGTGAACCTGTCCCGGACCATCCCGCCGGGCCGCACGGTCGCGATGGTCCCGCCGTCGGGAGCCCGGATCGCGTCGCCCGAGGCGGCCACCAGGAATCCGAGCACCCAGTACCGCACGTCCAGCTCCGCCTCGGCCTCCGCCCTGCCCGGCTCCTGGAAGTAGAGGATGTAGAACTCCTCCTCTCCGCCCATCGCCTTGAAAGCCTCGGTCGGGCGGCGGCTGCTCGGCGGGCTGTACGGGACGCTCAGCATGGCCACCGCCCGGAAGACGTCCGGTCTCAGCAACGCGGAGTTAGCTGCGATGGGCGAGCCCCAGTCGTGTCCCACGACGACGGCGCTGTCGTGGTCGAGGGCCTCGACGACGCCGAGGTTGTCGTTGACGTGCTGAAGCATGCCGTAGGCGGAGACCTCGATCGGCGCAGAAGACCTCCCGTACCCTCGAACGTCGATGGCCGCTACGTGGTAACCGGCCTCGGCGAGCGCGGGAATCTGGTGACGCCACGAGTACCACGACTCCGGAAATCCGTGCACCAGCAGGATGAGCGGGCCGGCCGGGTCGCCTTCCTCGACCAGGTGAATCCTCGACCCGCGGGCATCGACGATGCGGCTGTTCCCCATACCGGCGACAATAGACAGCGGCGCCCCCCGCCGCGCTGCCGAACGGAACCTGCCGCCAGCTGCCTCGACGCACGACGAGATCGGTAGCGTTTCCAGATGGCCGGCGACCGCGTGCTCACCCCCGCAGAGCAGAGACGGGCGGTGCTTCTCAAACGGACCCGCGGGCAGGCGACCGGCCTTCTCATCGCGGTCACCGTTGTTTTCGCGGCCGCGACCGTCGCGCTGGCCGTCACGGGCTCCTCCGGCCGGTGGCTGACCTGGATCCAGGCGACCGCAGTCGGCTCGATGGCGGGCGGGCTGGCCGACTGGTTCGCGGTGACCGCTCTCTTCCGCCGGCCACTCGGGCTGCCCATCCCGCACACCGCCATCGTCGTGGAGAGGAAGGACCGCTTCGCTGAGACGCTCGGCTCGTTCGTGCAGGAGAGCTTCCTGTCCCCCGAGGCGGTCAGCGAACGGATCCGCGCGGCCCACGCGATACCGCGTACGGCCGCGTGGCTCGCCAACCCGGAGAACGCCGATGTGGTCGCCGCGCGCATTGCAAGCGTCATGCGGAGTGCCGCAGAACTTCTCCGAGACGAGGACGTCAACGAAGTTCTCGACTCGCTGGTCCGCCAGCGCCTCGACCAGGTCGCCCTCGCGCCTCTCGCCGGCCGCGCCATCGAAGAGCTAACCCGCGAGGATCGGCACGAGCCGCTTCTGGACGCGACGCTCGAGGCGTTGGGCCTGTATCTGCACCGGCACGGTGCCGAGCTGCACGAGCGGCTCGGCGTTTATTCTCCGTGGTGGCTCCCCGACCGGCTCGGCAACCGCATGGTGGGACGCCTCCTCCTCCGCACTCAGATTGTCGTGGACGAGATGGCGCGGGACCGAAACCATCCGCTGCGCCAACAGCTCGATGCCGGCCTGGTCAAGCTCGCTCAAGACCTCCAAACGTCGCAGGAGATGCGCTTGCGCGGCGAGAAGCTGAAGGCCGAACTTCTGTCCCAGCCCCAGGTGCGCAACTTCGCCGCGGCGGTTTGGCGAGACGTCAAGGAACAGATCGCCGAGCAGACCGACGACCCGAACTCGGAGCTCCGATCTCGCATATCCGGGCTGGTGGTCCAGACCGGCGAACGCCTGCAACACGACCCCGCGCTACAGCGGGCTGCCGAGCGCGGCCTGGACGCAGCCGCCAGGCTTGTCCTGACGAGCTATGAGAGCGAACTGGTGGCTCTTGTCAGCGGCACCATCGCCCGTTGGGACGCGGTCGAGACCTCACGGCGCCTGGAGCTTCTGCTCGGGCCCGACCTCCAGTACATCCGGATCAACGGAACGATCGTCGGAGCGCTCGCCGGTCTGGCGCTGCACGGCCTGGCTAGCGTCTAGCCGCGATGCGAACCGCCAACATCAACGGCCGCCTGAAGGTCGTCTCCGGCGACGTCGCCTGCGACGTCGCCAACGCGAGCAACGGGCGTTTCAGCCCTGACCCGGCCGCGGTCTACGACCGTTGGGACGATTTCACCGCGTGGGCTCTGGAAAAAGACGCCGACACCATGGCAGCAGAGCCTTTCGACCCGGCAAACGCCGGCCCGCCGAGCCCGCGTCCTAGGCAGGTGTTCGCGGTAGCCCTCAATTACGTGGATCACGCGGCCGAGTCGGGGGTGAAGCCACCGGACGACCCGCTGTTCTTCACCAAATACGTGAGTGCGTTCGGGGGAGCGCACAGCACGATCGATCTTCCGCCCTTCGGCAACGTCGACTGGGAGTGCGAGCTCGTGGTGGTGATCGGCAGCGAGTCCCACCGAGTCGAACCCGAGCGAGCGTGGTCTCATGTCGCGGGAGTGACGATCGGGCAGGACATCTCGGAGCGTAAGCTTCAGCGGTCCGGCCCGTTGCCGCAGTTCTCTCTTGGCAAGTCATACCCGGGGTTCGCGCCACAGGGTCCGGTCCTGGTAACCCCGGACGAACTGGCAGACCGCGACGATCTGGCCATCGGTTGCGATGTGAACGGCGCGCCGATGCAAAAGGCACGAACGTCGGACATGATCTTTCCGGTACCGGAGCTCGTCGCCTACCTGTCCAAGGTGGTGACGCTCTACCCCGGAGATGTGATCTTCACCGGGACGCCACCGGGCGTCGGCATGGGCCGCGACCCTCAGGTGTTCCTCAAGCCGGGTGACCGGCTACGCAGCTACATCGAAGGGATCGGGGAGATGGTTCAGGACTTCCGCTGACCGCCTTGAAGCGATCCGTCCCAGAACGACCGGAGCGAAGTGAGGCGACCTTTACCGTCGGTCTTGTAGATGTTAACGACGTCCATGTCCATGGTCCCCCCCGCAGTGGTGATGTGGAAGGTCACCACTGCCGCAGCTTCGTCGCCACAGACGTAGCAGCGCTCGATCTCGTACTCGAAGTCCTCCATCGTCGCGATGACCGTGTCGCGAAAACGGGCGATCGCTTCCTTCCCCCGATTTCCCCCCACTCCCCCGTCGAAGGGCGACACACCGACCGGGTCCTCCACGACGGCGTCGTCGGTGAACAGCGCCAGCCAGCCGTCGCGATCGCCTTCCTTGGTCAGACGCAGCGAGGTTTCGGCCAGTTCCCTAACTCCCATGGCAGTTTGCATATCAGTCGACGATATCCGCCAGTGCCTCGGCACCACTTAACCAGTGCCTTCCAGCCGTTCGGGCCGCCTCCCATTTGGGGATGCTGACCGAGTCGTCCTGACCGAGGTCGCCCGGAGTCGGGCCTATCCGCTTGACCAGCGGGGCGAGCGCGTCGGCGTCGAAGGTGTACACCTCCGCCGCGGCGAGTCCGAGCATCTCGCGGGTCTCCTCGACGGGTATGTCGTGGAATGAGCGCTTCAGCCATTCGAGGGTGTGCGGCCAGGTGCCCTCGGGATGGGGGAAATCGTTTCCCCACAGCAAGTTGGAGACCCCGATCTCGTAGCGGCGGGCGAGCTCCCTTCGCTCCGTGGTGGTCGCCCCGATGAAGCAGTTGCGGTCGAAGTACGCGCTCGGGGGCATGGTGAGGTCGCCCTCCATCTTGTGGCTCATCTTTTTCGCCGAGTGCTCACGGAGGTAACGG
Source organism: Acidimicrobiales bacterium (assembly GCA_036378675.1). Lineage (NCBI taxonomy): Bacteria > Bacillati > Actinomycetota > Acidimicrobiia > Acidimicrobiales > Acidimicrobiales bacterium. Next base: position 123,870 of record DASUWA010000005.1, on the reverse strand, counting down.
GTGTCCATCAGCCACAGCAGGTCGTTGGCCCAGAATGCGCCGCATTCGGTGACACCCCAACGCAACCTCGGGAAGCGTTCGAACACCCCCGACCACAACGCGAACCACATCGGGCGAACTCCCCACCAGCGGACCTCGGTGACGTAGATCCCCAGGTGCTCGCCGTAGTCCTCCCGCGGCGCCGGTCCCGAGTGGGTGTGCACCGGCATCTGGAGGTCCTGGCAAGCGGCCCATACCGGGTCGTAGCGCCGGTCGTGGTACGGGGGATACTTGCCCCACGTGGCGGGGATGAGTATCCCTCCGCGCAGCCCCGCTTCGGCCGCACGGGTGATCTCTCCGACGGCGGCGTCGATGTCCTGCAAGATCGGCACGACGGCTACACCTGCGCGCCGCTCGGGGCTGTGTGAGCAGAACTCCGCCAGCCAGCGGTTGTGTGCGCGCGCCCCTGCGAAAGCGCGTCCCGGGTCGAGGTCGCCCGTCTGGCCCAGCCCTGCTCCGAACGGCGCGCCTGCCACGCCTGTCACCGCGTCGGCATCCGGGAAGATGACCTCCCCGGCAACGCCGTCCCCGTCCAGCTCCTTGTCACGGCGGGCGACATCCCATCCCCCGGCGATTCCCTCACCGTTTTCTTCGAACCACTTCTCCGCGAACTCTGCATCCATGAAGTCGCCCAGGCGCGACAACTCCTCTTTTTCCCGAAGGTACGCCTCGAACTCCTCGCGGAAGTCGGGATCCAGGTACTCGCGGTACCGCTCGGTCGGAAGTTCTGCGTGGCAGTCGGCAGAGATGATCAGGTAGGGGTCCAACGGTGGTTTCCTTTCACCAAGCCCGGATCGGGTCGGGTTCGAAAGCTGTGCTGCTCGCCCCGGCCGGGACGGCATCGAGAGGAGTGGAGACCTCGTGGGCGGTCGGGCCGATCTTGGCGGCTAGGGGAGCGAGCGCATCCAGGTCGAAGCCGTAAACCTTCGCTGCGTTGCCTCCGACCATCGCCGCGACGTCCGCGGGGTCGACGTCGCTGAACGTGTGTCGCAGGGCCTCCCGCGTATACGGGGACGTCCCTTCGTAGTGGGGATAGTCGGTGCCCCACATGATCCGGTCGATCCCGATGCGGTCGCGCAGGGCGCACTCGACAGGGCGCATGAAGCTCGCCCCCACGTAGCACTGGCGCCTCCAGTAGTCGCTCGGCTTCAATGGAAGCGAACCGGCGGTGGGCCCCGCGAACCGGTTGATCGCCGAACCGGGCCGCCCGTATCGGGCTGCGGTCACGTCCAGCGAGTCGAGGGTCGCCGGCACCCAGCCGGATCCTTGCTCGGTCAGCACCAGAGTCAGCTCGGGGTAGCGCTCGAGGACTCCGCTGAAGATCAGGTGCCACAACACTCGGTGCGCCCACCAATGCGTCTCGTACACCCAGATCGCGAAGTCGCTGCCCCATTCCCAGTTCGGAGAGGGGCCGGCGTTGCCACCGTGGTGGTTCACGACGACACCGGTCTCCGCGCACACGCGCCACAGCGGCTCCCAGTGCTCCGCGTAGAGCGGTGGAACGCCAGTTCCCGGCGCCACGCCGGGAAGCAGAACCCCGCCTCGCAGGCCGGCCTTCGCGATCTCGTGCACGCCGGCTACCGCCTCGTCGAGGTCGCCGAGCAGGATCTGCCCGACGCCGGCGCGCCGTTCAGGTGCCTCGGCGCAGAAGTCGGCGAGCCACCGGTTGTGCGCCCGAAGTCCCGCCCACCTCAGCTCGAGCTCGCGCGCGTCAACCGGGGGAGGTGCGGCCAGGCTCCCTCTCGGGAAGAACGGCGGCACGGTGTTGGGAAAGATGATCTCTCCGCAGACTCCCTCGCGGTCGAGGTCAGCAATCCTTCGTTCGGTGTTCCAGTTGCGCTCCGCGTCCGGTTCGGTCAGGTCGGCGAACGGGTTGATGAACGATGACGCCCAGCTGTCGAACTCTTCGCGGTACGCGGGGTCCAGGTACGGCCGGTAGTGCTGGATATCGGCGCCCGCGTGGCAGTCGGCGGAGATGATCGTGTAGCGGTCGTCCCTGTTGATGATCGGGTTCATTACCGGGCTGTCATGACTCGCGGCGAGGCGCTGCGAGCAGCGCGACGTCGTCGTAACGCTGGTGCACGAAGGGGAGAATCCAGTCCTGAGGGATTCGCTCGGCGATTCGGGCGGTTTGAATCGTGCGCCGCCTGCACCATGTGATCGAGCGAACCTCTTTGACGGACAGATCGGCGACAGGATCCAGCGGAGAATCACCTAGCTGCACGTCGCCGTCGACCGATTCGAACACCTCGTAGTGGCGGTGGTAGCTGCCGTAGACGAGATGCGGATCGGTGATGCCTTCGCCGTCCGGAGCGCGCAGGAACTTGAAGTAGAACTCGACGTTCACCTGGTCGGGCGGGGGGTCGAGCGCACCGGTGACCCGTCCGTTCACGCCGATCAGTTGGTAGCCGAGCCTGGCTACCCGGGCGCGTACGTGGTCGCCTTCGCGATCGACGGTTATCTCGCCGAGCTTCTTCGGCTCGCCGAACGTCTCGCGCCCGCCGATGACCGACTGCTCCGTCGATTGCGGCATGAACAGCGGGTAGTCCCCTTCGACGTCCCCGTGCCGTGCGGCAACCGAGAAGACCGCCGAACCGAACGGAGGCCTCCCGTCGATGACCACCCGTTGCAGGGATATGCGCACGATCGGCTCGGCCGCCGGTTCCAGAGGCTTCGGCAGAACCTCTTCGACGATCGACGGCTCGGTGAGGTAGGTGATCGTCACGGCTTCCGTTGCGATCGGCGCCTTGGTCGCGTCGATCTCGTGGTCGACCCGCTTCTCCGGCGGACGAGGTCCATACCTAACTGTCATTTCGCGTACCTCCAGTTGACGGCCCGGCGTGGGGCTGGGGCCCCCACGCTCTGCAGAGGATGGGGCCAGATGGGTGTCTTTGGGGCCCCGTCCGGGTCATTTCGCAGCCTCCTTTGCCAGCGTGTCGATCAGGTAGTCGGGCGCCGATCGCGCCACGATCGATGCCGCCTTCTTGGTGATGACGTCGTCGCCGGCAGATGGCGGTCCCATCATCCAGAACCTGCCTTCTTTGATTCCGTCCACCACCTGCGCCGCCACGTTCTCGAGGGGGGTGAACTCCACTTTCATCCCCGCCGACTCGAAACGATCCAGGACCGCGTCGAGAGTCTGCTCCGGCGTCCGGCGTTCCTGCGTCGGGGCGTATTGCCCGGGTCGGTTGCGCCAGGATTCCCAGATCCCGGTGTTCAAGAAGCCCGAGGGAAACAGAGCGTGGGCCTGCACCTTCGAGCCGGCGAGCTGCAGGTGGGTGTAAAGGCTCTCGGTAACGCACAGGACCGCCGCCTTGGTCAGCGGGTACACCGCCATCGCGGGGCCGCCGAGAGCGCCGCGCGCGATCGGAGCAAGGCTCCCGTTTCCCGAGCAGGTGTTGACCACGTGGCCCTCGTCCTGCTCGAGCAGAATCGGCACGAATGCCTTGATCCCGTGGATCACGCCCAAGACGTTGACGTCGATCCCCCAGCGCCAGTCGGCGAGGTCGTGCTCCCAGAGGTAACCCTCCGAGACGCCACCGGTGCCTGCGTTGTTGCACACGACATGCACCGCGCCGTACAGGAAAAGGGCCTGCTTGGCGAGATGCTCGACCGACGAGTAGTCGGTGACGTCGGTAAGCACACCTGCGACGTCGAGTCCCTCCGCCCGGAGCTCCGCGACCGCCTGGTCAAGGGGTTCCTCGAGTACATCTGCCAGAACGACCTTCATGCCTTCTTCGCTGAAACGCCGCCCGATCGCCTTTCCTATGCCGCCCGCGCCGCCGGTGACTACCCCGACCTTGCCCTCCAGAACTGCCATACCTGGCCCTCCCATGTGTGGCCGCGCCGGCTCCGAGACATCATGGCATGGTCGTATATCTCGCCACAATGGTCGCAATATGCGACTATCTTCGCGGGTGTGGCACCGCGTCCCTCGCCCCAGACCGACAGGGTCGTAGATCTTTTGGAGATGCTGGCCGCCGATCCGGGACGTGGCCTTTCGCTGGCCGAGATCTCTCGCCGGTTGGGGGTCCACAAGGCGAGCTGCCACTCGATGCTCGCCACCCTCCTCCGAAGCGGCTGGCTGCTTCGGGACCCGACCAGTAAGGAGTACATCCTGGGCCCGGGGATGCTTCGCCTCGGCTCCGCCGCCTCGTCGCGCTACCCCGCGCTGGACGTCGCCAGGCCGGCGATGTCGGAGCTGGCGGCGAGGACCGGCGGGCACGTGATCGCCTTCCTGGTCGATGCCGACCACGTCACGGTTGCGCATCAGGTGCGCAACGTTCGGATCCCTTCGACGCCGATGACCGTCGGGATGGAGCTGCCGACGAGGCCACCGTATGGCGCGGGGCTGGTGGCGTTTTCGGCGCCGGCGGAAAGGGAGAGGTGGCTGTCCGAGCTCCCACCAGAGTCGCGCCGCCGCTACACCCGAGCACTTGAAGCAACCCGGCGGCGAGGGTACGCAGTCGGTCTGCATGTTCTGCCCGACATTCGATTGCAGGAGCTGGCAACTCTCATCCGAGCCGCCGAGACCGGCGGGCGCGGCGGCCGGCTCAGCGATCTCGCCGACGCGCTCACCCAGGAGCTGGTACACAGCGAGGAGTGGTTCCTGTCGTCGATCGCAACCGCTCGCGAATATGACGTGAGCCACGTTGACGCACCCGTTTTCGACTCCACGGGCAAGGTCGCGCTGATGCTGAGTCTCGTACCCGTTCCCTCGCAGCAGAGCGGCGCCGGAGTGACCTTCCTGGGCCGCTCCCTGGTCGAGGTGACCCAACGACTCACCGGGGCACTTGGCGGATCGGCGAACGTAAGTTGAGCGCAGCAGACCGTTGGGCCTCTGCGCTTCACGGCTGGAAGATCCCCGACTCAATCCTCGCCCAGGCTCCCGAGTCTCCGTGGGGCTTCCCGCCCGCGCTGTTCGGTTCGGGTGGAGGCTCCTTCGGCGCATTGCACCGCACCGCACAAGCGGCGTTGGAGGGTCACGGATCCGTCCTGGACGTCGGATGCGGGGGTGGGGCGGCAAGCGTGCCGCTCGTACCGCCGGCAACGAAATTGGTTGGAGTCGACAACCTGCCCGAGATGCTCGAGAAATTCGCCGGCGCCGCTGAGAGCACCGGAGCAGCGCACACCGAGATCCTCGGCATATGGCCAGACGTCGCCGATCAGGTCCCGCGATGCGATGTAGCGGTCTGCCGCAATGTCGCATACAACGTCGCGACGATCGTGCCCTTTCTTACTGCGCTGACCGGCCACGCATCGAAGCGAGTGGTGGTGGAGCTCACCGCCTCACATCCGTCCGTTCCGCTCGCCCCGCTCTGGATGCGGTTCTGGGGGCTGGCGCGACCCGACGGGCCGACATCCGGCATGTTCGGCGAGGTACTGCACGAAATCGGGATCAACGCGGATGTCGTGCACGAAACCCGCCCGTCCGTCAAAGGGGTCATGGACGCCGGCGAGTACGTCGCTTTCGTCCGGCGACGGCTGTGCCTTGACCCTTCGCATGACCCCGAGATCGCGGCCGAGCTGGAAGAACTTGACGTCCCATTCCGTGATGAGACGACCGCGGCGGTCTTCTCGTGGGAGCCCTGAGCTCAGTCGAGACGCATCCCGGCGGGCATTAGTCGTGGATCTCGGCGCCGAATAGCGCTATAACTCCAGCGATGATCGAGACCGAGGGACTGACCCACCTCCACCTGCGTGTCTCAGATCTGGCCGCTTCACTTCGCTTCTACCAGGGCGTGTTCGGAATGCAGGAACTGTTCCGCGACGGCGAGCTGGTGTTCCTCAACACACCGGGGTCGAAGGATCTCATAACGCTGAACCCGAGCGGCGACGGACCGGTCGGCGTGGACGGCGGAGTCGGACACTTCGGGTTCCGGTTGAAGCCATCGGTCCAACTTGAAGCAGCAATCGGAGCGGTTGAAGCGGCCGGCGGAAAGTTGATCAGCAGAGGCGAGCACGCTCCGGGGGTGGGCTACGCGTACGTTGCCGACCCCGATGGTTACGTCATCGAGATCTGATCCCTAACTCAGATTGCTGACAGCGAGCACGCACACCACCGGAGGGTCGAGGTTGAGCTGCTCACATCTGATTACCTCGTAGCCCGCGGCCGATAGCAGCGAGACCAACTCCCTCCTCGCAGCGGCCGACGTCGTCGCGTCGGCGCCGGGGCAGCGCGGCTGGGAAACCAGGGCGATCCGGCCGCCGGGGCGCATCAGCCGGCGAATCTCGGCCAACCGGTCAGCCGGCTCCGGCCAGAAGCCCACGCTGTTCACCGAAAGAACCGCGTCAAACGGACCACCCTCTACGTCGAGTCGCTCGACGCTCGCACACACCAAGTCGACCCGTCCCGATTCGACCGCTGTCGCGTTCCGCCTCCGCGCGTGACGGATCATCACGTCCGAGTGATCGACTCCAACGACAAGGCCGCGATCGGCGCGCTCTGCGAGCGCGGCAACGGCAAGGCCCGGTCCGCAGCCGAGCTCCATGACCTTGTCGTCCGGCTGAACGTCCATCAACTCGACAGCCCACAGACTGCGCTGCACGTTCGACGATCGGTGCGCCATGATCCACCCGACCACGTGCCCGCCCATTCCTCTCGGGTTGTGGAACTGCTTCACGACGCTCCATATCAGACGGCGTTTCAAGCTCACGGGAGGAGTTAACAACTTCAAGTACACTTGAAGTCAATGCCCTCCGAGAAGAACCGTTCGAAATCATCCCGCAAGCGAATCCTGCTCTCGATCGGCGAGCTGTCCGAACGGACCGGGGTGACGACGAGCGCCCTTCGCTATTACGACGATCTCGGCCTTGTCCGACCCGAGGCTCGGGCGTCCGGTCACCGGCGTTACGCGGTCTCCGCGGTTATCGACGTCGGGACGATCCTCTTCCTCCAAGAAGTCGGGTTCACGCTGGCCGAGATCGGATGGCTGGTAGCCGGTGGCCAACGCCGGACATGGCGAGAGATCGTCGACCACAAGCTGGCCGAGCTTTCCGAGCAAGAGAAACGCCTCCGGGTCGCACGAGTGGCGCTGGAGCACGCCAAGCGGTGTCCCGCCGACGCGCCGGTGGGTTGCCCGCGCTTCAGGTCGATCATCGAGGGGCAGCTCGAAGGACTCTCCTGGGAGGAGAGCCACGCGCGGCTGCACGCGACCTAACTAAATATCCGCCGCTAAAAATCAGCGAATTGCCCCGAGGTGAACCACGTACCACTCGCCGCGCCACGAGGTGAGCGAGTGGATTTCGAAGGTGTGCCGCTGACCGCCGGCCATGTAGGTGACGGCGGTGCCGTAGACACGCCAGTAGCTCCCTTTGTTGTATTCGACGCCAGGGAGGATCCATTCGGCGGTGGGCGGGACTTGGACCGATTCGAAGCTCGCCTGCCCCCCAGCCGCAGCGACCGAGGCGTGCAAGGACAGGATGTCCTCGTCGTAGTTGGCGATCAGCCTGGTCTGGTCGTCGTGGACCGGGTCGGAGATCGCCTTTACCTGAAGGTATGCCTGCAAGGGGAAGAAGGCAGGCGCGCCCTCGGAAGGATTGCCGTCGACGATCGCTCGCCACAACGCCTGTACCCGCGCTCGGAAAGCCGGATCGTCTTGGCTCGGCAGCGCCCTCGTTTGAGGAAGCGTTCCCGGGTCAACCGTGGTGGTCGTGGGTGCAACGGTGGTCGGCGCCGCATTGGTGGGCGTGGCCGTGACACCCTCGGGTTTCGGCGCCCCCGGGCTCGTCGAGCAACCGGAAAAGGCTGCAACCACGCAGGTGGCAGCCGCCCCAACAATCCAGCTTCCTCGCCTGCTGCGCCTAGGCCTTGTCGTCCCGCCATTTCTCCGCGGCAAGCACCAACGGATTCCAGACTTGTCCAAGCGGCGGCGTGTAGGAGAGATCGAGTTCCTCTATCTGATCGACGGTCAAGCCATTGAAGATCGCCGTTGAAGCGACGTCGACCCTACTGGCTATCTCGCTTCTGACGTGCCCGAAGAACTGCGCACCGATCAGCCTCCGCGTGCGCAGGTCCCCGGTCAACATCACGGAAAGCTCGCGGGATCCCGGGTAGTAGGAGCTGCGGTCGTCGGTATCGACGCGGACGGTGAGCGGATCGAACCCGGCCGCGAGCGCCTCGGCATCGAGCAACCCGGTGCGCCCGACAGCGTGGTCGAACACCTTCACCAGCTGCGTCCCCAGCGTGCCCGAGAACCTGCGCGATCCCCCGGCGGCGTTCTCGCCGGCAACGCGACCCTGCTTGTGCGCGGTGGTCCCGTAAGGGAGATAGGCGTCCCCAAGCAGTCGGTGGTGGGTGACTGCGCAGTCTCCGGCCGCGAAGACATGAGGAACCGAAGTCCGCATGCCCCCATCCACGCTCACGGCGCCCGACCTGCCGAGCTTCGCCCCGATCGACCTTGCCAACTCGGAGTTCGGCAGGGTGCCCGCCGCCAGGAGCACGATGTCGGCCCGCCGGGCCAGGACGTTCTCGCCTCGCATTGCCTCGATTCGAAAACGGCCCTCGTCCCGACCGGTAGGCCTGATGCTGCGCGGCGCGGTTCCGGTCAGCACCTCGACCCCGCGTTCTTCGAGCTGGCCCCGCACCATCGCGCCGATCGCTCGGTCGACTACCGAGAGCACCTCCGCGCGACTCTCGAGGAGCGTCACCGACATGCCGCGCAGCGCGAACGCCTCCGCCAGCTCCACTCCGACATACCCGGCTCCGATGATCACGGCGGTCTGGGGTTCGATTCGGGACAAGGTCCGTGCGACCGCCAGAGTGTCGGTGACCGAGCGCACGACGTGGACGCCATCCTCGGGCCTCAGCCCGTCCTCACCGCATAGCCCCTCGATATCGGGGATCTCCGGTAGCGCCCCCGTCGCAAGTATCAACTCGTCGTACGAGATGGCCGATTCCCGCCCTTTCGAGTCGCGAAGGGTGACCTTCCGGGCTTCGGCGTCTATGAACAACACCGTGGAATCGAGGAGCAGGTCGACACCTGCCTCCTCGAGACCGGACCCTGCCTGGCCGGCCAGGCTCCCCGCATCGGGAACCTCTCCCGACAAGAAGAACGGAATGCCGCTGGTAGAGAAGTTCGCCACCGGCTCAGCCGAAATGACCGTTAAGTCGACGGAAGGCGCCACGTGGCGCGCCCTGAGCGCCGCGCTTACGCCCGCGTCGCTACCCCCGACGGCAACAAGGTGCAAAAACGAAACCCCCCGATCTTCAGAGCGCCTGCCACCCCTAACGGCGCCAACTGTAGCGAAGGACACGAACGAACGCTCCACGCACCTGCGCTGGGGCCGGACAACTACCGGACAACTAAGGTCTGGCTCAGTGCCGCCCCAGATTGACGATCTTCAAACGCCGGCGCTCCTCGTTGACGCCGCCGCCTTCCGGGACAACATTGCCACGATGTCAGAGGCATTACCAGGGACCCGGTTGCGCCCCCACGTCAAAGCGCACAAATGCACCGAACTCGCCCGCCGGCAGGCCGAAGCCGGGCACGCGAACTTCTGCTGCGCCACCCTCAGAGAGATGGAGGGCATGGCGGCCGCCAGCCTGGGTGAGGACCTCCTCCTTGCCAACGAGGTTGTCGACGCAAAGCGGCTCTCAGGTCTCAACGACCGCGCCAGGATCAGTATTGCGATCGATTCGCCCGAAACCCTCGAAGCCGCTCGGGCCGCGGGCATCCCCGAAGTTCTCATCGACGTGAACGTCGGCCTTCCTCGGTGCGGCTGCGATCCGTCTGAAGCCGGCGCGCTCGCCGACACCGCCCGCCGAGCGGGGCTCGGCGTACGCGGCGTGATGGGATATGAGGGTCACGCGGTCGGCCTGGCCGACCGCGCCGAGCGGACCCGCCAGGTGGAGGACGCCATGGCCATACTGGCCAAGGCCCACGAGGAGGTCGGCGGGGAGATCGTGTCCGCTGGCGGCACCGGTAGCTACGACATCAACGCCGTCGCGACCGAGATCCAGGCAGGGTCGTACGCGCTTATGGACACCGCTTACGCCACCCTCGGACTGCCATTCGCCAATGCGCTAACCGTGATCGCCACTGTTATATCGGTGAACAAGTCCGGATGGGCCGTCGCCGATTGCGGGCTCAAGGCCCTGGGAATGGACCACGGCAATCCGTCGATGCTCGACGGCGGGCTGGTGTGGTTCTGCTCCGACGAGCATGTGACGTTTTCACCCCCCGAAGGCAAGGCGCTACCCAGAATCGGAGACAAAGTGCGCGTCGTCCCGGCCCATGTCGATCCGACCGTCGCCTACCACGAGAGCCTTCACGTTTTCGACGCCGCGACAAACCAAGTGATCGAGACCTGGCCGGTCGATCTTCGAGGCTGGTAACTAACTGCCGGCCGAGTCGTCGGCGGCATGCAGCAGATCTCGCACCAACGCGAGTGCGTCGTACTTGCGCTCGAAGGGACCCCAGTACATCGAGGTCTGCGCACCCTGCCGGTAGCCGACAGAGTCGACAACAACCCGGCGGTGGCGGCTCGACACGATCCCCGTGATCGACTCGCCCGCCTCCGACTTCGACAGAACCCTGCCGGTGATCGCCATGTGCGCCAGCCTGGCGGCCTCCAGCACCAGCGGTCCGACGTCGCGCCTCAACACGAGCAGCCCGTTGGGGCCAGCCGCCAAAGCGCGCAATCGTTCCAGCGCCCAGCGACGCAACACGTCCTGATCGGTCCACGACACCGGCCAGTCCGGGCCGCGGAGGGGCATCGGGTCGTTGCGAAGGATCGTCCACGTCATCGGCGTGGCAAGCGGTGAAGGTTCCTCTACCGCGTCGGGCCCACCCGCTACTTCCTCCCAGTTGGTGTGCCACACCTGCGCGGGCCTGCCAGCCCGCCGGAGGGATCTCTCGGCGCGCCGCAGCCATCTTCGCTGCGACACGTCGAGCCGCGGATCGCCCACGACGACGAGGTCTACGTTGCTCTGCTTCGCGCTGAAGTCGTCCAGGGCGAGCGAGCCGACCGCGTACACCGCGGATACCTGTTCCCCGCCCACCTGCCCCAAGGCGTCGACGTAGCCGTCGACCGGGCTGGCCACCGCCTGGGGCATCATGGCACCAGTATGTTCCGGTTCGTCGTTATTGGCGCGGGGATCATCGGGCTAGCCACCGCACGAGAGCTTCAGCGGCTCAATCCCGACGCCAGTGTGACGGTGCTGGAAAAAGAGCCCGTCGTCGCCGGCCACCAGACCTCTCACAACTCGGGCGTCGTGCATGCAGGTGTTTACTACCCGCCGGGGTCGCTGAAGGCTCAACTCTGCACCAGAGGCCGCACCTTGCTGAAGGATTACTGCGAGCGGAACGGGATCCCGTACGAGGAGTGCGGGAAGGTCGTGGTCGCCCGGGACTCTCGAGAAGTTCCCCTGCTGAGGGAGATAGAGCGCAGGGCATTCGAGAACTCGGTCCCCGACATTCGCTGGCTCGACTCCTCCGCCCTCGCCGACGCGGAACCTCACGCGAAAGGCGTCGCCGCGCTGCACTCGCCGCGCACCGCGATCGTCGACTTTGCACAAGTCGCCCGCGGTCTGGCCAGAGACATCGACGTGCGGCTCGGTTTCGAGGTGACCGGGGTTCGCAGCACGCCGACGGAAGTCGTCTTCTCCGGCCCCGCCGGCGAGGTCAAGGCGGACCGCGCAGTGATCTGCGCGGGTCTTCAAACCGATCGGATCGCCAAGCTCGCGGGCGACGTTGACGGGCCGGCGATCATCCCTTTCCGCGGCGAATACTGGCGGCTGTCCACTGCCGCAGAGCACCTCGTCCGGGGATTGATATATCCCGTGCCCGATCCGGCCTATCCGTTCCTCGGGGTTCACCTGACCAGAAGGATTGCCGGCGGCGTGGACGTCGGGCCGAACGCGGTCCTGGCTCTGTCGAGGGAGGGCTACCGCAGGCGGGACGTGTCGTTGAGGGACACCGCCGACGCGCTGCGGTATCCGGGCTTCAAGGCGATGGCCCGGAGGCACTGGAGGGCGGGAGTGAGCGAGCTGCGCGGCTCTTTTTCCAAACGGGTTTTCGCGAACGAGGCGCGCCGGCTGGTCCCCGAGCTCGACGACGCGCACCTAATCCGGGCTCCCGCCGGCGTGCGCGCCCAGGCGGTCGACCCCGACGGTTCGCTGGTGGACGACTTCCGCATCAGCCGGGCGGGCGGGCGCGGCCAGATAATCACGGTGCGGAACGCACCCTCGCCCGCGGCGACGTCGTCGCTGGCGATCGCCGAGCTGATCGCTGGCGAGGTAGAACACGTGTTCGGTTAGACTGGCTGTGTGGCGACGGCTCCGATCCAGGGCAGCCTCTTCGCCGGCGGCCCGGCGAAGGTTCACGCCGACGCGGGCTTCGAGCGGACCGAGCTCGGAGCCGGGGCCTGGGTGGATGTCTCGAGGGGTTGGCTCGGGGGAGCCGACGACCTTATGGAGCGCCTGGCAGAGACGGTCGACTGGCAGCATCACCGCAGGTGGATGTACGACCGGCTGGTCGACGAGCCGCGCGTCAGCCGCTGGTACGGGTCCGGCGATGACCTTCCCGATCCGGCGCTCGACTCGTTCCGCAAGGCCGTCGGGCGGCATTACCACGTACGGTTCGGCGCCGTCGGGCTGAACTACTACCGCGACGGGCGCGACAGCGTGGCGTTCCACTCCGACCGCGAGCTGCGGCACCTAGATGACACCCTGGTCGCGATCGTGACGATCGGTTCGGCGCGTCCTTTCCTTCTGAGACCATCCGGAGGCGGAAAGTCGATCGACCTGCGGCCCAACTCGGGAGATCTGCTCGTGATGGGCGGCACCTGCCAGCTGCACTGGGAGCACGCGGTCCCCAAGGTCGCTCGGGGCGCCGGCCCGAGGATCAGCGCCTCCATCCGCTGGGCCAAGAAGGGCGGCTACGAACGCGAATGGGCCCCGCCGGACCGCGACGTAATAGCTATACACGACTGACGGCCGGGCATGGGGCAGGGGCCCCCATGCTCCGGAGGAGACTGGGGTTTAGGGGCCCCAGTCGGGTCAGTGTTACGGCCGGGCATGGGGCAGGGGCCCCCATGCTCCCGAGGAGGCCGGGCCTGCGGGGTGCCCGGCCGGGTTAATTACTTCGACAGGGTCTGGGCCTGCTCGATGTAGATCTCGGCCTGGTTGACGTCCTTCTGATATGTCGCCAGGTCGCCGTTCTTCAACGCCGTGTTAGCCGCGTCGAGGGTGACCTTCGCCGAGTTGAGCAGGGATGCGACCGTCGACCCCGGCGGCGGCGGTGGGATTCCACCATTTGGGGCGAGGGTGGTCGGTGTCGTGGTGGTGGTCGAACCGGGTCCGTTGCTTCCCGGAGTCGGCACGTTCGACGGGATCGTCGATGCCGCGGTGGCGGCTGCGGTGCCGCAATACGAGGAGAACGGCTTGCTGCCATCGCTGTTGATCACCTGGCAAAGTGCGTTGTCGAGCGACGCGTTCGAACTGTGGTAGGCCTGACCGCCGTAGACGACGATCACGTCCTTCAGCGTCGGGATCTGGTTGCTCGACGACTCCACGTACACCGGTTGCACGTAGAGAAGGCTCTGATCTATCGGCACAACGGCGACTTCTCCCAGCTCGACCGTCGACCCGTTCTGGTTCAAATAGGAGAGCTCAGTCGAGATGGCCACGTTCGACCGTATGGCGTTGGCGATGAGCGCCGGGCCGTCAACCGTCTGGCCCGCCGGCGTCTCGAATACGCGCAGGGCGCCGTAATCCTGGGGGTCCGAGGAAGCGGTCATGAAGGCGGTGAGGTTCTGCCGCTCGGCGGAGGTCGACACCGGGACGAACGGTGTCAGCAGCATGAAGCTCTGCTGCGTCGACCTGGGAAGATGGGCGAGGATGTACTGGGGTTGAAGCCTCGCGACCGGAGCCGGCTGCAGCTGCCCGTTGCTGCCGAGGACCGTCTGCCCGATCTGACTGGACTGCGAAAGGGTTCCGCTCCCGGGATCCGGCGAGACCGCCCACGCCTGCGCCTGCGTGTAGAAGTCGGACGCGGCGGTCAAGTGGTACCGCCCGTACATGTTGGTCTGCACGCGGAAGATGTCCTCGGGATAGCGGAAGTGCTCGACGATCCCCGGGATCATCGAATCGGCCTTCGAGATCGGGGTGAACAAGTCGGAGAAGGCCCGCTGGTACACCTTGATGATCGGGTCGTCGGTATTGGTGACGAAGAAGTGCATCGACCCGTCGTACGAGCTGACGACGACCTTCACCGAGTTGCGCACGTAGTTGAACGTCGAGGACAACCCGCTCGTCGTTCCCACGCGATCGGTGTTGGCGTTTTGCGAGTAGGGGTAGTTGTCGGTCGTCGTGTACGCGTCCACCACCCAATAGACCTGGCCGTCGAGCACCACGGCGTACGGATCGGAGTCGTACTTGAGGAACGGGGCCGCTTTGCGCACCCGATCGTTGATGTTCCGTATGAACATCACCTTCGACGATGGGGTGAGCTGGCCGGAGAGGATGAAGTTGGCATCCGTGAAGCGAAGCGCGAACGCGGCCCTCCGGAAGATGCTCCCAGCGTCGACACCGCCGCGCCCGGCATAACGGGTAGTCACCTCGGCTCCGCTCGAGCTCTCGTAGTCGAGCTCGCGCGTCTTGGACGCGGCGATCACGTAACCGCCGGTGTCCGAACCGACTCCGTAATAGACCTGCGAGCCGTTGGGGCTGAGCTGCGGGTTGCCGTTCGGAGGAAGGTTGGAAAGGCTGAAATTCGGCGTGCCGTCCGCGTTCACCCCCGCCTCGCTGATCGGAGCGAGCACCGCTCCGTAACCGTGCGTGTAGTTCAGGTGTTGGTTAACGAATCCTGACGGGACCGACGTGTTGAGCTCACGAACCGACGCGATGGTTGCGGTCAGCTGGCCAGACTGGGCCTGACCGGTCGGGTCGGCGAGCACGTACCGGTCGAGGTCGAGGTCGTTGAACCCGTAGTACTGGCGCAGCGCCTGGTACTTATCGAAGGTGTTCTTCAGCTGCACCGCGGGGTCGAGAAGCCGCACGTTTGCAAGGGTCTGCTGGTTGGCGAGCGCTACGGGAGTGCTCGCCTGAATCTGCGATCCGTTCACAGTCGGGCTGTACGAGTACCCCGAATCGACCTGGGCCTTGTCGAGCCCATACGCGGCGCGGGTCGCGTTGATGTTGCGCTGGATGAAAGACGACTCCTTGGTGAGCTCCGAAGGGCTGACCCGCAGGGCCTGGTAGATCGCCGGGTAGGCGTCGCCGACGAGCAGGTACACCAGCGCCCATAGCGCGACCGCCGCGATCGGCAGGGTCCATCCCTTCTGGCGGATGTTGTAGAAGAAGAGCCCTGCCGCTATGACCGCGATCGCGATGAGCAGGGTGCGCGCCGGGATGGTCGCATGCACGTCGGTTGCGGTGGCACCGTTCACCACGTGGTTCCGGTCGAGCACAAGCTCCAGACGCTGGAAGTAGTAGTCGACGCCCTTGATGATGGCGAGCGCGCCGAGGAGCACAGACAGGTGGGTCTTGACCGCGGCGGTCACCCGGCGTTCTCCCTGGAGGTGGATGCCCCCGTTCAGGTAGTGGGCGACCGCCGTGATAACCAGAACGATGATCAGAGCCTCGAACGCCCATCCCAGCAAGAACTTGATGAACGGCAGCTCGAAGACGTAGAAGCCGATGTCCTTGTGGAACTGCGGGTCCTTGGCGCCGAAGCTGAGGTGGTAGCGGAGGAGATCCCAGTTGTTCCACTCCCGGTTGGCGCCGATGCCTCCCAAGAGGGCGAAGATGAACGCCGTCCCCAGTCGGACCCAGCGACCCTGGGGGTAGACGTACTCACGGTAACGCACGACCAGCTCGTCGGCGCCGCCCGAGGTCACGTCCAGCGGGGCATACCGGTCGGCGAGGATGAGGTTGCCCCACATGAGGAAGAAGAAGATGGCGATGAAGACCAGCGCGAGAAGCACCTTGGTCAACAGCACGCCGCGGAAGACCGATGTGAACCCGACCGACTGGAACCAGAGATAGTCGGTCCAGAACCGCGCCAGTCCGCTCAAGGAGGCGATCAGGATGATCACCAGCACCACGACGGCGGCGATGATTATCCGGGCACGTCGGGTGGTGCGCGGCAGCCGTCGAGGCGGCATGTCGGCGGGGGTTCGCATGCGGTCGGCGAGCCTACAAGGAGGAAAACGGTGTCGGTTCGCGACCCGTCAGCTGCTGACGGGTACCAGCAGGCAGCGGCAGCCGGAGTGCGCCGGCGGGTAGGGCTGGCCGGTCGGGAAAGGCTCACCCTTCGGCAGCTCGCCGGCGAGTGCGTCGTCGTCGCAGTCCGGGCAGGGCCCGTCGGCGTCCTCCACGACCCAGCGGAACAGCGTGCCGTCGGGCGTGGCGTTCCATGTTCCCCGCGAGAACGCGGCCGCCAGGGCGTCGCCCGCCACCCGCTCGATGCGGTGGCTCTTCCACTCCCGGTAGGCCGCCCCGAGGGACTCCACCAGGACCGACTGCTCCTCCCCGGCACCGGCCGTGATGAGGTGCTCGAGGCGCCGGCGAAGGGGCACGACGATGACCGACGCGGCATCGGTCGCGAGGTCGGAGACGTCGGTTGGCGCGGCAGTCGTCCTCGGCGAGCCGACCACCTCGCGGGCGAACGCCGCGCCGGCCGAGGCGGCCTCTTCCAGGACGGGCACCGAAGTCCTTGCGTACCGAGCGTTGTGCGAGTCGAGGTCGGGTAGCAGATTCTCTGACGTCGGCTCGCCGCGCAACCCCCGCAACCGGTCGAGCAGATCGTTCTGCTCGTCCTGCAATGCGCGCTTCAGCTTTCGGGTCAGTCCGGTCTCGAGATCGACGAGTCGGGACTCCCGACGCTCGAGCCACTTGTCGGGGCTGATTTCGCCGGGGCCGGTTTCCTCTGCCACGACGTCCTCTTGCCCGGCTGGCGTCTCAGCTGCGCTCACCCCGGCGGCATCCGGGGCGGCCTCCGCGTCTCGGGGTGACTCAGTTCCCGCTTCGGGCTCGCCCCCTGTAGCGCTTGACAGCACCCGCTCGAGCGCGACCGTGGGCTCGTCCTTACCCGCGCGGATGCGCGCGAACAGCTCCTCGACCGGGCTAGTCCTGCTCGCCACCGATTCGACCGCGTCGACCGGTTCCTCGGCTTCTACAGCTTCCTCGGCTTCGACGGCCGGCAGAACCGCCGTTGCATCCTCGGAGTCGATTTCTCGTTCGCCGGCTGCTTCAGTCTCAACCGCGCTCGCCTCGGCGGTCTCGACGTCATGCGAGTCGTGCTCCAGCTCCTCCTGGTGCTCTTGCTGCATGCGCCTACCGACCTCGTCTGCGGCCGCACGGGCCTCGGCATCCGCCTTGGTGAGATCCTCCTGAGCCTCCTCGAGCGTTCTGCGTACCACCGCGTACGCCTCGAGAAGTCGCTCCCTCCCGGCGCGCAGCTGCTCGATCTGGACGGTCGCGACCCTCCGCCGGCGACCGAGGTCCTCGAGAATGCGTTCCCGGGTCGCGTTGGCCCCTTCCACCGTGAGCGCACGTTCCTGTTCCGCCTTCGACTTGATGGCTTCGGCTTCCGCGTTGGCGCGGTCGAGGAGTTCAGAAGCATCGCCGCGTGCGGCCTCGACTATCCCGGAGGCCGCTTCCTCCGCCCTCTTACGTTCTTCGACGAGGACTGTCTCCGCGTCGGCTCTGATTCGTTCGGCCTCTTCTCTGGCTTCCGCGACCGCGCGTTCAGACTCATCAGCGGCCTTATTTCGCAGATCCTGCGCAGCCGCGCGCGCAGTGCGGAGTATCGCAGCCGTCTCGTCTCCTACGGCCGCCATCAATGTGTCTTCGTCGAGCACGGGCGGTCTGGCCGCGCGCTCCTCCGCCGAACGCCAAGCCGACTCGAGTTGATCGGCCCGCTCGCGCAATGCCCGCACTTCGGCTGCGATCCGGGCCAGAAAATCACGTACCTCCGACTGGTCATAACCGCGAAAGCCTGACGTGAAGGTCCTCGCCTGGATCAGTTCAGGCGTAAGGGCAGGGTCAGGGACCATCCCTGTCAGCCTAGGGCGGTCGACTTGTCGCGATGGGTGATCATGTCCGCCTGATCAGGCACCGGAATCCGCATGTAAAAAGTGCTCCCGCGTCCTATCTCGGACCTGCAGCTGATCGACCCTCCGTGGCCTTCGACGACCCTCTGGGCAAGGGTGAGACCGAGCCCCAAGCCGCCAAACGCACGGGTGTCCGACGCATCCCCCTGGACGAAGTCGCCGAACATCCGCTCCGCCTGATCTCGCGCCATACCAACTCCGTGGTCCGTCACAGATATCTCCACGAAATCCTTCCCGCTCCTGGCGCCGTTCGTCGGCGCCCCCGGGACCATCGACGCCGACACCACGATCCGCCCGCCGTTCGGCGAGAACTTCACCGCGTTTCCGATCAGTTCGTCGAGAGCCTTTCCCAGCCACCGTTTGTCGACGAGAAGCACGGGAAGTTCCCGTGCGACCTTTCTCCCGATCGTCAGATTGCTGGGGATCCTTTCCGCCCAAGTCGCCGCGACGCTGTTGACGAGACCGCGAACGTCGACCGGCTCGAAGCGCATCAGCATTCGACCCGCACCGCTCGACGCCGAAAACTCGAGCATTTCGACGATCCGTTGCAGCTGGTCGGAGGAACGCCGGATCTCGCTGTACCAGGTCCCGGCCTGCTCGGGCGGGACGCTCTGCTTGCGGAGCAGGAGATCCGCGTAGGCCTTGATGGGTGTCAGCGGGGTGCGCAACTCGTGGCCGATGCGCGACAGGAACTCGTCCTTCATTCGCTCGACCTCGCGCTCGCGGCGAAGGTCGCGCAGCAGGAAAACGTTACCGATCATCTCCCCGTTCGGGCCCCTGACGGCACCGGACGAGACCGCGACCGGGACCGAACCGTTCTCCGGTGATTCGACGGACGCGATCCTCGCCCAGGGGGTGGGGCCAGGATCGACCAACCGCGGACCGAGCGGGACGCCGTCTTCTCCGGTCGCCGACACCACCTTGTCCACCGACTGCCCGACCGCGGCTGTCGCGCTCACTCCGGTGAGTTCCTCCGCAGCGCGGTTGAAGTCGGTCACCCGTCCGGAGCTGTCGACCGCGACAAGGGCATCGGTCATGCCGGCAACCACGGCCTCCATACGGTTCCGCAGGCGGGTCTCGACGTCGGCCGCGGCTTGGAGAGCGTTGGCCTGATCTTGGACGGAATCGAGCATGGAGTTGAACACCGCCGCGAGCGTCGCGACCTCGTCATCACCGCGCACATCGGCACGCAGCGCCGAGTCCCCGCGACCGATTCGCGACGCCACCTGGGTGAGCCGGCGCACGCCGGACGTGATCCGGTCCCCGACGAAAACGGCGAGTCCGAGCGCCAGCACCGTCCCGCCGAGAGCGATGAGGAACAAGGTCCGGTAGAGCTGTGTGCGTGTGGACAGCTCGTTAGTCGCCGGCGCCACGAGCAGTACCGAAAGCGGCGGCGACGACGAGGCAACCGACACTGGCACCGTGCTGACCAGGCTGTCCCCGACGACCCTCGTCCCTCCGGGTGTGCCCGCGGCAACCAGCGCGGCGGCCGACGGTCTGGGCCCAGTGAACGACAGCAACGACTGGAGAGAAACGAGCGCGAGCGTCGGGACCGGGTCAGCCGCTGATCGACCTGCTAGATAGCTGGAGTCGAGCGGTACCGCGTCGATCACCGCGCCGAGAAGCCGGCCACCGGTCAGGCATATCGGGAATGCGGCGGCCGCCCATGCGCCATTTCCTTCGACGTACACACCTTGACTCGTCTCTCCCGTGACGCAGGAGAGAGCGGGAACACCGAGGTCCTTCGACAGCTGGCCGGCCGAACTGCTGTCCATGCTGCCCGCCGCCCCGACGACTGTCGCATATGGGTCGGAATAGGCGAAACCGGAGGGATACAGCGAAGCAAGCGTCTTGAGAGCAGTCGAGACCTGCTTGGCCGCGGCTGCGGGCGGCTGCGAACCGGGCGGGTCGTTGCCGATCACTATCAGCGGATCGTTGGTTGGATTGTTGAACGTCGTCCCGATCGCGAGAGCGCCGAACCGGGCGTCTTTTACTGCATTGTTCGCCACCGCCACCATCTGCGCGTTCTCGGTGCGCGCGCTCGACGACAGCTGTTTCAGGTCATCCCGCTGCAGCGACGAGGAGATGACCGCTGACAGCGCGACGGCCAGGACAACGACCACGAGCAGGAGGGTCGTCGCTGCGCTGGCCGCGACTTTGGCAGCTACCGAGTTCCGGCTGACCCAGATGATCGCCCCGCCGAGAAGCAGGCTTCCAGCAACGAGAAGCCCGTCGACTTCCAGGCCGGACTTGGACACGTCGTAGAGCTCGGTGACGCCCGCCGCTATCCAGCAGAGCAAGGCGAGCACGAGAAGGATCCGGAGCCGGACTCCCCCACCCCACGCGAAAGCCAGAGGGATAAGGGCGATCCCGGACGCGATCCTCGCCACACCGAGCGCCCCCTCCGGGTCGCCTGTGACGATCAGCGACCCGTGCGCGAAGGCCGCCGCGCCGGCGATGAGGAAACCGAGAACCGCCAAGGCCGCCGCGCTGGACATCTCCCTGTACGGGATCGACCCGATGACAATTCCGGCCGGCCGCACGCCTGGCGGCCTGAGAACCGCGATCGCAATCCCTGAGGCCGCGACTATGAGAGTGACGAACTCGGCTGCGAATTGGATCTGCGTGTCGGTAAGTGACATTCCTGTGTCACCTATTTTGTCCGCTCGGAGGCGCCGGCACATGGCCTCCCAGCAATTCGAGGTCGTTCAGCGCCTGCTGCAGCGTCGATACCGCGTAGACCTTCATCCCGCCGGCGTGGCGGCGCGCCGCATTGAACTCTTGCGGCGGGACCAGAAACACCTGCGCCCCGGCTTTCCTCACCGCCACCGCCTTCTGGGCCACTCCGCCGACGTCGCCCACCGTTCCGTCGATCGAGATGGTGCCTGTCGCGGCCACCAGGTGCCCCCCGGTGAGCTGGCCGCCCGACAGCACGTCGATGAGACCGAGGGTCAGAGCCAGACCGGCCGATGGCCCGCCGATGTCTCCCACGTTGATGTTCACGCCGAACGGGAATGAGAAGGTCGTGTCGTCCTGCGCTACAACACCAAGGAACGGCTTCTGCGGGTTCGCCGCCTGAGTCCCGATCTTCGGCGTCCCGGTCAGATGAGGAGTGACGGTGACCGTCCTCTTGCGGCCCTGGCTGTCGGTCCGGTCCGCGGTGACGGTGACCTGGTCGCCCGGCTTGTGGGTGCGGATGATGTTGACCAGGTCCTGGGCGGTGTGAACCGTTTTGCCGTTGATCGACGTGACCACGTCGCCGCATTGCACGCCGGCGACCGCAGCAGCCGAGCCTGGCTGGATCTGATAGAGCTGGGCGCCGAGGTTGTTCTCGTTGACCGTGTAGCCGAGGCGCCGGACTGCTACGACTGCGGCCGAAGAAGTCGAACCCTGCATCTGCTGGGTGTCCTGGCATGTGAGCTGCGACTGTGGAGTGGAGCCGAGCACAGCTCTCCTCGGAACTAGTTGCGTGCCTTCCTCGAGCGCTCCGACCGGCCCGAGCTTGGAACGGAGGTAGTCGAGTGGGGTCGCCTGCCCGACGTATACGTCGACCATGAACAACCCACCGGCGATCTGGTGGCTGAGGTTGGGAGGCACAGCCAGGCGGGCGCAAGGGGTCCCGTTCGGAAACGACAGGTTCCCGCTTCCCGTGTCCTTGCACGAGGCGCTCGTCGTGATGACCGGTGCGGTTCCTGGGGAGAACACGTAGTAGTTATCAGCGCGGAGCGCCAGCCATGCGAGACCATCCCCGAGAAGCACTGCCACAAGGACGACAGTCATGATCCAAGTGAACGGGTTCAGCCGTCGCGACCACGTACCCTCCTGTACCATCGCCTTCGTCGCCATCCCTCTTGCAAATGGCATATCGCTAGTGGCCACGTACCTGCTTTCCCGATCGGAGGCCCCACAGCCTGCCATGCCGGGAGTCGCTCAATGGAGGCGGCCCCGGTGACTCGGACCGGCGCGACACCGTCTCCGTGGGGCGAGCCGGCCCGCATGCCGCCGGCGACCAGCGATGCGATTCGTTGGGAGCGTCCCGGGAGCAGGGAACGGGCCCGCGCGGTGCTGACCATGTTCTTCGTCGCCATCGTGCTGGGCGCCGCCGCGGCCGGCGTGCTCGGCATCGCGGTTTGGGCGATCGCGGCTCTCTTCCACCACGCCGCCTCTGGCTGATAGCCCGTGACGAACGAAGCTCAGCCGCAGGCTGGGGAGAGTGACAGGCGAAAGGCTGCTGCGATCGCCGGCCACCGCGAAGACCAGCAGGCAGCAAGGCAGGCACTGACGGACGACTCCGGGTCGGTCCGAGCAACCGCGCTCGGCGCCCTGGCGCGGATGGGCGCCCTGCAAGAACCGGATGTCCGAGCCGCGAGCGGCGACCGTGACGCCCGCGTCCGAGCGCGGGCCGCCGAACTCGCCGCAACGCTCGAACCTGACCGAGCCCTTCCGCTGCTGCGTCAAACCTTGAACGATCGCGACGCGCCAGTCGTCGAAGCGGCCTGCTTCGCGCTCGGCGAGCTAGGTGAGGCATCAGCCCCGGCGGTCGAGAGGCTGTCCGACATCGTCCGGCAACACCGTGAGCCGCTGTGCAGGGAAGCCGCCGTCGCGGCGCTCGGCGCAATAGGCGACCCGGCGGGACTTCCCGCGATCCTCGACGCGACCACCGACAAACCCGCCGTTCGCCGGCGCGCGGTTATCGCCTTGGCACCGTTCAGCGGCGACGAGGTCGACGCAGCGTTGCAACGCGCGCTCGAGGACCGCGACTGGCAGGTCCGTCAAGCCGCGGAGGACCTAACGGGGACTGTTACATAGCCCGGGCGGGGCCCCAACCCGCCCTCCTCCGAAGCGTGGGGTCCCCAACCCCACGCCGGCCGTCGTTACATGAACAGGTCTTTGACCGCGTCGAACTCCTCGAGGCACTTGCCGGCGCCAAGGACAACGCACTCCAGCGGCGCGTCAACAAGGTGCACGGGAAGAGACGTCTCCTCGGAGAGCCGCCGGTCGAGCCCGCTGAGCATCCCGCCACCGCCGACGAGGTGGATGCCCTGGCTGATCAGGTCCTGGGCGAGCTCAGGCGGCGAATTGCCGAGGCATTTCACGACCGAGTCGACGATCGCGCCGACCTGTTCCTCGATCGCCTCGCGGACTTCTTCCGGTGCGAGGATCACAGTCTTAGGAAGCCCGGTCATCAGGTCGCGGCCGCGAACCTCCGCCTTCACCGAGTCGTCAGTCGGCCAAGCCGAACCGATGGCGAGCTTGATCTCTTCGGCCGTTCTCTCACCCACTGCGATGCCGTACTCGCGCCGGACGTACGTCTGGATCGATGCGTCGATGTCGAAGCTACCGACCCTGATCGCTTCGAGCGAGACGATCCCGCCAAGGGAAATGACGGCCGTTTCGGTCGTCCCGCCGCCGACGTCGACGACCATGTTGCCGAGCGGTTCGTGGATCGGAAGCCCGGCCCCGATCGCAGCGGCCATCGGCTGCTCGATCAGGTATGCCCCGTTCGCGCCGGCGCCTCTCGCGGCTTCTTCCACCGCGCGTCTTTCGACCTCCGTGATCGCGGACGGAACACAGATCAGAACGCGCGGCCGGTTGAAGCGCGACACACCTGCCCGTTGAAGCAACAGGCGGATCATCCGCTGGGTAATGTCGAAGTCGGTGATCGCGCCCTTGCGCAAAGGCCTCACCGCCACGATGTAGCCGGGCGTCCGGCCGATCATCTGCCAGGCCTCGTGACCCATCGCCAGCACGTCTTGAGTGCGCGAGTTCAGCGCGATGACGGTCGGTTCGTTCAGAACGATTCCGCGAGCTCGCGAGTAGACCAAAGTGTTGGCGGTGCCGAGGTCGATGGCCAGGTCTCTAGCCATTTGCCGATCCCGATTCACCTGAGCCGATGTCACTGGGCCCGATGTCACCGGACCCGATGTCGCCGGAGCCCGTGTCCCCGCCCTCGACCTCGTCGGGCTCACTTCGGATAATCCGCAGCCCACCTGGACGCGGCTGGATCCTCACCGGGTTTTCGCCAACCGCCCGGCTCGGTTGCTCGAGGGTCAAAGTCTCAGGTGCAAGCGCGCGAAGCCCTCGGTTGAACGACGCGACATTCGCGTCCACCGACTTCGGTTGTCGATGACGCAACCACACGACGGTTCCGCCGATCACGGCTAGCACGACCGCGCCGATGAGGTACGCGAGGTTGGCGAGGACGACACCCGACGACGCGCTCACGTCCCCGCCCCAGCAGCATCCCCGACCGGTGAAGCAACCTCTTCGACCGGTGCCGAGCCGGTTCCCCAATCCTCGCCGCCGCTCCAACGTTCACGCTTCCAGATCGGAACCGTCCGCTTCAACGTGTCGATGCAGTAGCGCGCCGCTTCGAACCCCTCAGCACGATGACCCGCGGACACGGCGACGATTACCGAGCAATCGGTCACCGCCAGCACGCCTATGCGGTGTAGGAGCGCGACCCTTCCTACGCTCGGCCACTTCGACTTCGCTTCCGCTGCGATCTCCTCGAGGCGGCGCTCCACCTGCCCTTCGTAGGCCTCGTACTCGAGCTCGCTAACGCCCGGCCGTCCTTCCGAATGGTCCCTCACCGTTCCGCCGAAAAGAACGACGGCCCCACAGTCAGGCCGAGTGACCCACTCCGCGGCGCGCTCGTACGACAGGGGGGCATCAGTCAGTACCACCCAGACGTTCGCGCCCTCTTCTCCAACCCTGCTCGGTCCGTGCGCGGCCGCGCTTTGCACGCAGACAATGCTACGGCGGCGGCGCTCGCCCGTGTGCCCGCTTTCAACCGGGCGGCGCGCGACGTCCAACTTCGACCTGTCCTCGTTAGGCTCGAAACCTGTGGAACCAGACGACGGCATGGAGGAAGAGCGCCCGCTCACGCCGTTGTTACCGCCAGACGACAGGCTGTGGCGGCATCCCTCGGAGATGCATCTTGCCCCCGGAACGGGTGGCGGGGGGCCCGGAAAATTCACCGATGGACCGCCATCTGGGGGCCTCGGGTCGGAACGATCCGGGGGCCACCGGATATGGGTCGTGGCGGTCGTCGCCGGCTTCGTAGGAGCCTTCGTCGCATCGGGCGTGGGCATGGTCACGGGGGTCTTTGAGCAGCAGACAACAGTCGTGCGCTCGGTCACATCAGGTGGGCCCGGGCTCACGCTCACCTCCGATAGCGCGGGGAGCGCGGCATCGATCGACTGGACCCAGATCGACGACACCCTCGCCCAATCGGTCGTGTCTGTGAGCGTCAACGGTGCGAGCGGTCCGGCGACGGGTTCCGGGCTCATGTTCCTGCAGGGAAGTTCGAACTCCTACATCGTCACGGACAGCGCTCTCTTCGACGGTGGGGGTGCGATCACCGTGTCGTATCTCTCCGGCGAGACTGAAAGAGCCCACTTGGTCGGCTCTGATCCGATAAGCGGAATTGCTCTGCTGTCGGTCGCGAGCCGGGAGGGGCTGATCCCCGCACTGGGTTCGGTGGCACAGCTCAGAGTCGCCAGCCCGGTACTTGCGATCGGGGCGAGGACGTCGGCGGGAGGATCCGTTTTCGCCGGGTCGGTCACCGCCGAGGACCGTCAGGTTGATGTCGCCGGCGGACTCGTCATGCAGAACATGATCGCGGCGGCGGCTTCGCAGGTGCCCGAATCGATAGGCGGCGGACCTCTCGTCGACGGCCAAGGACGCGTCGTTGGCATAACCGTTGCGCTCGACCCGACCAACGCGACCGATCAGGGACTCGTCTTCGCCGTACCTGTCGACATGGCCGTTCGTGTCTCGCAGGAGCTGCTGTCAGGCGGCAAGGTCGACCACCCGTGGCTGGGGATCTCCGACGCGGCGGACCTCTCGACCGCAGTCGCCCGCCAGCTCGGCCTGTCGGGCGGGGCGCAGGTCGGTCAGGTCCTCCCGGGAAGCCCCGCCAGCCGGATCGGGCTCAACCCCAACGACATCATCACGTCGTTCAACGGGTCGCCGGTCACCTCGACTGGAACGTTCACCCACCTTCTCTCCGTGTGCACGCCCGGAAAACAAGCTCCCATCAGCTACATCCACGACGGCCTCGCCAGGACCGCGTCGGTGTTGGTTTCGAACCAGCCCGACGGCTACTAGGCGCGGTTCCGTCGCCGGCGCCGCGACCTGATCGCTGCGACCAGCGCGCCGGCGCCTGCTACAACTCCGGCGACTGCGATCACCGCGACGATCAGGTTGTAGTTCTGTCGCTTCCCCGGTGGCAGGTCGTCCCAGTGCGGGCGTGCATCCGTGGCCACGAGTGCCTCCTCGCTCGAATACGCGGGAGCCCATCCTTCGGCCTTGAGCTTGTCCGGAGCGACGACCCACGGGTGGATCGCGTACGCCCTCGCCTCCTTCGGCACGCCCGATCGCCAAAACCGCCACGCCAGGTCCGAAACCTCCTGAGCCACCCGCGACGGCAGGGTCAGCTTGGCGACGCCGCCGGCCAACGCGCGGGCCTGGTCCTCGGGGACGCCAGCGTCGGGGGCGACGTTGAAAACTCCCCTCAAATGCCGCTCCCACGCCACCACCACGGCGGCGGCGAGGTCGTCCACGTGCAGGTATTGCACCGGGCGGGAGCTGTCAGCGGAGCGTGGGGTCCTCGTGGCGCCGAGTGCCTGGTACAGCGGTCGTCCGGGTGAACCGAGCGTGACCGCCGGCCTGAGCACGACCATATCGACCGCGGCGTGCGCGGCGGCCCAGTCGGCGGCGACCCGTTCCGCCTCCGCCTTGGCGACGGCGAAACCGAACTCCGGGTTGGGACGGAGAGGGGTGTCCTCGGTCAGGGGAACCTTGTTGTCGGGCCACGCCCCGTAGACGGTGGCGCTCGATACGAACACGACCGAAACCACGTCGGCCTCCGCGGCGGCTTGCAGGACCCGGGACAAAGATGTCCGGTTGGCGACGGCCGCCTCTGCCACATCACTCGGGCGGCCGCGCTCGTCAGGGGTCCTCCAGGCGAGGTGGAGAATGCCGTCAACGCCCCTGAAAGATTCGCGCAGCTGCCCGTCCGCACCACCTGGCACCGAGAGGTCGACCATCCGGAACTCGAGCTTCGGGTGGCTGAATGCGGGCGCAACCATGTCGATCCCGACGATCCGGTCGACGTCGTGGTGTTCGGCGAGCAGCCGGGCCACTCGCTGTCCGAGCGAACCTCCCACCCCGGTGACGACAACGGATCGCACAGCCCTACGATGCCTCAGTGACTGAAGTTGTCGAAGACCTGAGGATCACCGGCCGGTGAGCAATCCCGAGTTCTTCGGCCCCGGCGGTCCCTTCGCAGGCGGCCCGTTCAGCGATCTCATGCGGGATCTTGCGCGGCTGTTCGCGACGCAGGGACCGGTCAACTGGGAGATAGCCGGCCAGATGGCGACCTGGGCGGCCACCGGCGGCGAGCCCCAGCAGAACGTCGATCCCGTCGCCCGGGTGAGGCTCGAGGAGCTGATCCGAGTCGCGGAACTGCACGTCGCCGAGGCTACCGGCCTGGCAGTTTCGTCCAGCGGAGTTCTCAGAGTTCGCGCGGTGAATCAACCCGAGTGGGCGCTCCGAACCCTCGATGCTTGGAAGCCCCGCCTGGAGGCACTGGCCGAGCGGATGAACTCGGCGATGACCCCGGGGTTGTCCCCGCCCGGCGTGCCGGAAGCAGGTGCTGAAGCTGCGGACGGCCCCGGCGACCCCATGTCCCAGGATCCCATGTCCCAGGATCCCATGTCACAGGATCCCATGTCACAGCTGTTCTCGAACCTACCCCAGGTGCTTGGCCCGTTCCTGTTCGGGCTGCAGGCCGGTTCGATGGTCGGCCAGCTCGCAGCACGCGCGATGGGCCAGTACGACCTTCCGATTCCCCGCCCACCGAGCGACGAGCTGCTGATGGTGCCTGAAGCGATCGACTCGTTCGCCTCGGACTGGAGCCTGAACGCCGACGACGCCCGCCTTTGGATCTGCGTTCGCGAGACGGTGAACCACGCGGTGCTGGGCCGTCCGCACGTCAGGGCACGGCTCGACGAGCTGATCGACGCGTACGTCGCCGCTTTCGATCCGAATCCTTCGATGCTCGAGGAGAAGCTCGGCGGCGTCGATCCCACCGACCTCTCGTCGATGCAGGAGCTTCTGGGAGACCCAGAGACCCTCCTCGGCGAAATGGAAAACGACGAACAGCGCCGCATCAAAACCCAGATTCGCTCCCTGCTGTCGGTGGTGACCGGCTACGTCGACCACGAGATGGACTCTGTCGGCCGGCGCCTGATCGGGTCCTACGGCCCCCTCACCGAGGCCCTACGTAGGAGGCGGCTCGAGGAGAGCAGCGGAACACGGATCCTGGCGAAGCTGTTCGGAGTGAGCCTCGACGAGGCGGCCTACGAGCAGGGAAGGGAGTTCGTTCGTGGCGTCGTCGAGCGGGCCGGCGAAGAAGGCCTCGCCCGCCTCTGGGCGAGCGCCAAGGAGCTCCCCACAACGGCCGAGGTGGGCGCCCCGGGATTGTGGCTGGCCAGGATAGATCTGCCTGACTGAAAGACCTGGTGGATCGCCCGTCTGTCCTCTCAAGGACGCGGTCACAGTGCCGATAGAGACCATATGCCAGCAGAGGACGGCGGTGGCCGTAACTTCGACCGTCAGGCCCTACAAGCGACCTTGGCGGATCTTGTCAAGGCTGCGGAGGAATCCCCCGACCCAGCTGCGGACGCCGGCGCCCCCGAAGCCGATGCAGTCGAGCAGCCCGCCGCCCCGGCGCCACGCCCCCGAATCCCGACGGTGCGCGCCCCAGGTCAGCAGGTTCCCGGCCTGCCCTCCCCACAGGGTGGCCCGCCGCCTGGCGTCCGTCCCCCGGGCCCACCGTCAGGCGCAGATCAGGGGATGCCCCCGGGCGGTCGCCCCGCGCCTTCTCCCCGACCTTCCCCCGCTGCCTCTCAGGACGCGGAACCCGCCCCTGTTCCGAATCCTGATGCCGTGCGCCCCCCGACGTCCGGGCGTCCGCGTCTCCCGTTCAGCCCCAACCCGAGCCCTGCTCCGCAAGGGGGCCAGGTTGGGACTGTGCGCCCGGGCTCGGGGGGTGTGGCGGCCTCCACCGGTGGTGTGATGGGTTCAGGCGTTCGTGCCCCAAGCTTCAGCGGTGGACTGGTCGGCGGCCTCGGCGGCATCAGCAACGCCGACGACGACGTGGTGATGCCGGGCCGCTCGCTGAACCCCAGCTCCGGATTGGCTGGAATCGGCCGCATGTCCGGTGCGCAGGGTGACAACCTCGCCCGGCTGGCGCCCACCGCAGCCGAGCAGCCGACGGTCCCCCTCCGCAAGCGCAAGCCGGCGGACAGCCCTGCTCCCGAAGCCGAGGCTCCCGCAGGCAAGGGAGGACCGGCTGCCCCGCCCCAGGCTTCGCAGCAGGCCCCCCGGCCGCAGGTCGCCGTTGAGCCTTGGATGCCTAGCTACGACGACATCCTCCCGCAGCGGGCATCCTCGGGTAAGTCGTTCCGCTTCCGCCGGCGCTAGCCCTCCGCCCGGGCGGCAGCTCCGGATTCGAACTTGTAGCCGAGCCCTCGGACGGTCGTGATCCTCGACGGCCTCGAAGGGTCGTCCTCGATCTTCGAGCGCAGGCGCTTCACGTGCACGTCCAGGGTCTTGGTGTCACCCACGTAGTGGGGACCCCACACCCTGTCGATCAGCGTCTCCCGGGTCAACACCCGCCCGGCGTTCGACATCAGCAGCTCGAGCAGCTCGAACTCCTTGAGAGGCATTGCCACCTTCTCGCCCCGCAAGTGGACCTCGTGCCGCTCCGGATCCAGGCTGAGCCCTTCGACCTCCATGACCTCGCCGGGCTCGTCCTCCGAGTGAGCCGTCGGCGACCGGCGCAGGACGGCCCGCATTCTGGCGACCAGCTCCCGTAGGCGGTAGGGCTTGGTGACGTAGTCGTCGGCGCCGACCTCGAGGCCGACGACGGTGTCGATCTCGCTGCTCTTCGCGGTGACCATGATGATCGGCACCCGGCTCCGTGATCGGATCTCGCGGCACACATCGATCCCGGACTTACGGGGGAGCCAAACGTCGAGCAGCATCAGGTCCGGGCGAACCTTGTCGAACCTCTCGATGGCCTCGACGCCGTCGCGTGCGACGGTCACGAGAAATCCCTCGCGCTTCAGGCCCACGACCAGCGCTTCGACGAAGGACTCCTCGTCCTCGACGACCAGCACCGAGTAAGGGTCAGTCACGGGCAATCGCTTCGACCTCTCCTGATAATGGAAGGCTCAACGTGAACGTCGAACCTTCGCCCTCAACCGACTCCACGCTCACCCCTCCACCGTGGTTGGCGGCGACGTGGCGAACAATCGACAACCCCAGCCCGGTACCGCCGGTAAGCCTCGACCGGGCCCGGTCCACGCGGTAGAACCGCTCGAAGATCCGCTCGAGGTCGCGAGCAGGTATCCCGACTCCCGTGTCCGCGACCGCCAGTGCGACCCGTCCCTCTTCGACCTTCGCGACGACCGTTACTGTGCCGCCGGGCTCCGAGTATTTGACCGCGTTGTCGATCAGGTTCGACAGCGCCGACACAAGGTCCCTCCGGTCCCCGCGAACGCTGACCACCGGCGGCTCGTCGAAATGCAGGACCACGCCGAGGCTGGCCGCAACGGGCGCGATCGACTCGATCGACTCGCGCACCACCGACGGGACGGGTACGTCCTCCGGCTCGGCGGGCAGGCCCGCTTCGATGCGGGACAGGTCGAGGAGGTCGTCGATGATCCGTACCAGTCGCTCCGATTCCTGCCCGATGCGGGCCGCCAGCCGTACGACTACCTCCAGGTCGTCCTCCCCGTCGAGCGCCTCGGCGAGGAGCGACAGGGCACCGACCGGCGTCTTCAGCTCGTGGCTGACGTTGGCGACGAAATCGCGCCGTACGGACTCGAGCCTCTGCCGTTCGGATACGTCCTCGATGATCGCCACGACCGAGCCTTCCCGGAGGGGGTAGCCGCGTATCAGTAGGTCCCGCCGGGTCGGGATCGACAGCTCGAGCCGGCGTTCCTGGGGGGCTCCGGTGTTGGCGACCTCCTTGGCGAGTTCCTCGACTGCGTCGCCGGCGAGCAGTGCCGCCGGTCCGTTACCGAGCAGACGGTCGGCGACAGCCGAACGGAAGCTGACGTCACCTCCGGCGTCGAGTATCACGACCCCCTCGGTGACCAGGTCCAGGACCTTTCCGAGCTCGATGTCAGAGGCCTCTGAGCGCTCGGTCCACGCCACAGGGTAGGACGGCACGAAATCAGCGTAGGTAACAAGTGCGTCCGTCGCGGTAGGGGAAGGTGACCAACAGGTAAACAGTCGTTGAACGTTCTTCCTTTTTCCCAGGTGAGCGGTGGGGCAGCCGCAACACTGGGGCCAATGTCGCAGGAAGAGGCGGTCGAGGCGGGAGGACTTGCCCCCGACCAGGTCGACCAGCTCGAGCACCACGACCTCCTGGTCCGTGACTGCGTGTTCGGAGTCAAGGACCTGTCCTTCTACTACGGGGACGTCAAGGCGCTTCAGTCGGTGAGCCTGGACATCTACCAGAAGGAGATCACCGCTCTCATCGGGCCGTCGGGCTGCGGGAAGACGACCTTCCTGCGCTGCCTGAACCGGATGAACGACCTGGTGCCGGGCACCAAGATCGAGGGCGACATCCTCTACCGCAACAGCGACCTGTATGGAGCGTCGGTCCGGCCGATCGACGTCCGCCGGAAGATCGGGATGGTCTTCCAGCGGCCGAACCCGTTCCCGAAGTCGATCTACGACAACGTCGCCTTCGCGCCGCGGCTGGGCGGCGTCCGCCGAGCGGACCTTGACGACCTGGTCGAATCGTCGCTGCGTCGGGCTGCACTGTGGGACGAGGTGAAGGACAAGCTGAAGAAGAGCGCCTTCACCCTTTCGGGTGGACAGCAGCAGCGGCTGTGCATCGCTCGGGCTATCGCCGTGTCGCCGGACGTGATCCTCATGGACGAGCCCGCTTCCGCGCTCGACCCGATCGCCACCCGGTCGATCGAGGAGCTGATGCGCGAGATCGCCTCCGAGTACACGATCGTGATCGTGACCCACAACCTCGCCCAGGCTCTACGGGTGGCGGATGTGACCGCGTTCTTCACCGCTCAGGTGGAGGACGGCAATCGGACCGGTGTCCTTGTCGAGTCGGGCCGCACCGAGGACATCTTCTCGAACCCGAAAGACCAGCGGACCGCGGACTACGTGGCCGGCCGCTTCGGCTGACCGTTTTCCACGCTTCACTCCTTATAGGGACATACGCTCGATGCTGCGGCGCGAGCGCCTGGAAATCACCTGCCCCAAACCGATCAGGATGAGGAGGATGATCAGCGTCACCGCGCCGGCCGCCGCTGCGGTCGCGTGGGCTCGCTGGCCGGGAAGGGCGAGGTCGTTGTAGGTCACCCCGGTCAGGTAACCGAGGGGATGGTGGAACAGGCTGAGTTGCGGGTTCGAGTCGCTGAAGCCGGCGGTGAAAAGAAGCGGCGCGGTCTCACCGGTCGAGATGGCGAGGGCGACCACGAGTCCGCTGACGATCCCCGGCAGCGCCGGCGGGATGAGCACCGAACGCACTGTGCGCCAACGACCGATCCCGAGGCCCGCTGACGCCTCCCGCAAGGCAGTCGGGACCTGCCTGACCGCCACCTCCGTGGTCCTCACCACGTACGGCACTACCAGGATGGAAAGGGCGAGCACCGCCGCAGCCAGGGAGAAGCCCCAGTGGAACTGGATCACCAGAGCCAGGTATCCGACGTACCCCACGACGATCGAGGGGACCCCGGAGAGGACTTCGGAGAAGAAGCGCAGCGACCGTTCCGTCCTCCCGGCGGCGAACTCCGCGAGGTATATCCCGGCTGCCACCCCGATGCCACCGGCGACGATGAGGACGCCGAGGAGCATGAGGAGGGTGCCGTAGAGGGCGTTCTGCAGGCCGATCCCATGCGTCGACTGGGTGAACAGCGACCACCCGAACGCCGGCGCCGCCTGGTGGAAGATGCTCACGAGCACCCATATCGCCGGCGTCGCGATCAAGCCGAGCGCGAGCCAACCCAATCCCCAGAAGATGCGGTCCTTCCACATCCGGCTACCGCTCATTTAGACACCCCTGCCGACGGGTAGGCCGGTGTCGGCGAAGCGCCTTGTCAGCAGCCGGCCGCCGAAGTTGGTGATGAGTGTGATCCCCAGAAGCACGAGGCCGAGCTCGGCAAGCGAGTGGATTCCCATTTTGGTGGAGTCGGTGAGCGCTCCGTCGAGGAAGGACGCGATCGTCGCGGCCATCGTCGAAAACGGGGCGAACACGCTGTGGGGGTAGGCGTTCAGGAAGTTCCCGCTGATGATGAGAACGGCGATGGTCTCGCCGAGCGCGCGGCCCCACCCGAGGATCGTTGCGGCGATGACCCCGGTGCGGATGTAGGGCAAGGTCACGACGCGCACCATCTCCGACGAGGTCAACCCCAGCCCTATGGCGCCCTCCTTGGCGGTTGCCGGGACCGAGCGGACCAGCTCCCTGGTTATGGAAGCGATGATCGGGATAACCATTACCGCCAGGACGACGGACGCTGTGAGCAGCCCCTGACCCGAGCCGACCGGCCGTTTGATCCAGGGGATGTGCAGGTCCGCGAGCAACGGGTACACGTTTCGGGCGAGCAGCGGACCGAGCGTGTAGAGGCCCCACAAACCGAAGATCACGCTCGGTATGCCGGCCAGGAGATCCAGGAACACCCCGAGCGAGTACTGGAACCGCTGCGGGATCTTCTCCACGAGAAGGATCGCCCCGCCGACCGAGACCGGCAGTGCGATGGCCAGGGCGATCAGCGAGCAGACCAGCGTCCCGAATATCAGGGGCAGGATCCCGTAGTGCGCGCCGGACGCGGCGTGGTAGCCGTGGCGGACCTCGTCGGCGCCGCCGTAAAGGTTTCCGAGGCTGAAGATCTTGCCGGTGAAAAAGCCCCAGCCGTTGAAGACGATCGCCGGATACGCCGACTTGAACATCTCGTAGGCCAGGAAGGCCAGGCCGGCCACCGGGGCGATCCCCGCGATGGTGAGGATCCCGCCGGCGATCCGGTCGGTTCGGGTCAGTTCCAGGCGCCGGCGCGCCCGGGCTGGCAAGCGGTGAAAGCTCGTCAGCCGGGCGCTACCGACGGCGGGACGCCGGGAGAGTTGGAATCTCCCGATCAAACGCACTGCCCCCTTAGCTGCTTATCGACGCAATCGCGGCGTTCACCTTCGGGAGCACCGAAGACGGCAGCGCGACGAACTGGTCCTTCGCCAGGAAGGTCGGGGTGCTACCGCCGTTGGGATCGATCGCGAACACCAGGAAGTCGCGGATCGCGGTGGCGAGATCGGCAGTGGCCTGCTTGTTCTTGACGATGATGTACTCGAAGTTCACGATCGGGTAAGACTGCGCGCCCGGCTCATAGATCAGCGAGGCCGCGAGATTGTCCGGTACGTTGCTGGCGCCGGCAGTGACAGCGGCGTTCACGGTGCTCGTATTGGGCTGCAGGTAGTTTCCGGCCTGATTCTGCAGCAACGCCTCACCGAGCCCCGCCGTCTGCGCTGTTGCCTCGGCGCTGATGCCGATGTAGGCGACGCAACCGGGGGTGGCTTTGCAGGTCTGGACCATGCCCGGGTTTCCGCTCGCTGTCAGCTCACCGGGGGCCGCCGGCCAGGTGACCGTCGTCCCGAACGCGGGGCCGTTCTTCCAAGTGGCGTTCGTGGCTGACAAGAAGCTGGT
Organism: Acidimicrobiales bacterium; assembly: GCA_036378675.1. Classification (NCBI taxonomy): domain Bacteria; kingdom Bacillati; phylum Actinomycetota; class Acidimicrobiia; order Acidimicrobiales; species Acidimicrobiales bacterium. Next base: position 89,039 of record DASUWA010000005.1, on the reverse strand, counting down.
GAAGAGGAACGTGTCACCCGAGGAATCGACACGTCGGACCGGCACGATCGTCGTAGCCGGAAGGGTGACGCCGGGGTTGAGCGAAGCGATCGCTTGGTCGTTCCACTTGGTGATCGAACCCTGGTAGACCTTGGCGAGAACGTCGCCGGTCAGCTTCAGGTCCTTCACGCCGGGAAGGTTGTAGTTGACCGCCTGAGAGGAAACTGCGATCGGGATGTTCAACAACCCGGGGTTGGTCGTCAGTTGGCTGTTCGACAGGTAGGCGTCGGAGCCGCCCATCTGGGTTACACCCGCGATGGCGTCGCTGATCCCCTTCCCGGACCCGCCGGCCGAGGCGGCCAAGGTCACGTTGGAGAACTGTGTCTTTAGCGGGGTAACCAGCTGCTGGAGGAACGGGAACAGAAGACTGGACCCGGATTCGTTGAGTGTCTGCGCGGTGCTCGGATTGGAAGTGGACGGCGTGGCCACTGTCGTCGGTGGTGTGGTCGATGCCGTGGTCGAAGACGTATTCGATTTTGTGCTCGAACTACAAGCTCCTGCGAGACCGGCCGTCACGACCAGCGCGAGAGGGACAAGTCGCTTCACTGTGGTTCTCACCTCTTATTCGGGGACGCGTCAGGGTTACCCAGCCAGATGAACTACTAATGACCACTAGGTGTACTCAGCCTTAACAGTTGGCAAAGCGTCGGCCAGGGCGCGAAGCCAGGTGACGCCGGTCACCCAGGCTGCCCTCTTATAGGGACGGTCCGGCCGCTAGTACGACGGCGGCAGGTACTCGGCGCCCACGAATCGCTCGCCCGAAGGCTCGAGCACCCAGACGGATCCTTTCGCCTGGCGGGGCTCGGAACCTAGGTCGAGGCGATCCTCGTCGGCGAGCGCGGTCAGCACCTCGGGGATGACGTCCCCGTGGGTGCACAGCGCGACGTCCTCGCCTGCTAGAGCCCGGATCAGCTTGAGCGCGTCCTCCGCGCGGCCCTCCGCGAGCTCCTCGTGGACCTCGATGGCCAAACCGAGGGCGGCCGCCGCCGGCTCCAGGGTGTGAACGCAACGCAGGTACGGGCTCGACAACAACCTCACCGGCCCGTACTTCTCCACCACCCGAACCAGAGCGTCCGCCTGTCGCCGGCCCTTCTTCGAAAGTCCCCGCTCCTGGTCGGTTCCCTGCCAGTCGCGGCGCGGCCCGGCATCCGCATGGCGGATGAGGAGAACCGGCATACCCGAAGTTTGCCATGCGTTCAGGACGTCCCGCCCCGGGCGTTCACCCGAATGCATGTATCAGGTGACAGCCGCCGAGCGCCGCGCCCGCTTACCCTTGCCGCATGTCAGAACCAGTCCCGATGGGCCCCCTGCGCCGCGGCGTGCGGGAAATCGGGCTCGGTCTCATCACCCTTGGGGTGATCGTTCTGCTTTTCGTGGCATACGAACTGCTCGGGACCAACATCGCGGAGGCGCACAGCCAGTCCAACCTCAAGCGGTCGTTCTCCTCCGCCGTTTCCGCGAGCAAGACCTCCGGGTCCGACGCCCCCACGCTGGGGTCGGGCGCCGGGGCAACGAACTCGGACCTACCGCCGGGAGGCGCGATCGACCACCTGGTCATCCCCAGGATCGGAGTGGACAAGTACGTGGTTCAGGGGATCGGCGAGGCCGACCTGCGCAGAGGGCCCGGCCACTATCCCGAGACCGTGATGCCCGGGCAGATCGGCAACGCCGCCATCGCCGGCCATCGCACGACCTACGGGGCGCCCTTCTTCGACCTCAACCAGATGAAGGACGGAGACGACATCTTCCTCACCGACACCCAGGGGAGGCGATGGGACTACAGGGTGACCCGCAGCTTCGTCGTCACCCCGACGGACGTGTCGGTGCTGGACCCGACGCCGATCGCGCAGTTGACGCTGACCACCTGTAACCCGCGTTTCTCGGCGACCAACCGGCTGATCGTTACTGCTCAGCTGTACGGCCAGGCCCCCTTGCCGGCCCCAGCGCCGCCGACGGTTCAGTCGGCCCCGAAGCTCGTCGCCGACAAGACCCTCGGGCACGGCAACTCGAACGCGTGGACGCCGGCGATCCTCTACGGCCTGCTCGTCGCCGGTCTGTGGGCGATCGCTCGCATCTTCATCAACCGCACCCGTCGTTGGTGGCGTCTCGCCGCCTACGTCGTCGGTATCGGCGTGAGTCTCGTGCCGCTCTGGTTCTGCTTCGAGAACGTCTCGCTTCTTCTGCCTCAGAACATCTGAGTCCGTCGCCGTTGGGCTCGAGGTCCTGGAGCTCAACCGGCCCGCCGCGTCCCTGCTGCGCAGGAAAACGACGGCGGCCCGGTCGCTCCTCTCGTCCTCGGCCCTCGGACGTCGTCCTGTGTCCAGCAGTGAGACTCGAGCTGCAGCGAAGTCCGGAGCTCGACGGCCGCTTCATGGGCCCACAAGGGTCGCAGAGCCGCCTCTCACTCCGTTCGGTCAAGGCGGCGAGGCGACGGCAGAAACGGAGCCGAAAACACCGCTACCCCAAGGATCTACGACCTCTGGAAACTCTTAGCCTTTCACCAGGGTCCTGCGAGATTAGTCCTTCAGGCCAGACGGCCATCTGCCCATCAACTGCGACGAGAAGCGCCCACAGATCAGTGCTCTCCGGACGGAAAGCGGCGACGCAAGCTGAATCCCCGCGGAATCAGACGCACTCCTCAGGCTGGCGACCGAAAGGAGTGAAAGGCGCCGTCGCCTACCCGTTGCGTGTCTTCATTAGGCACGACGTCGCTGCCTAGTACCCGCTGGATGAAGTTCAGCGCAGTCTGGGCGACCTCACGCCAGCCGTGGTCGATTGTGAGGGCGTGCCCTCGGCTCGGGATCTTCACGATCTCCGTGACTCCAGGATTGCGGGCTTGCCGCTTGTAGGCCGCATTGGCGAGCGCCCACGGTACGGTGTGATCCCTCTCGCCCTCGATAATCAGCAGCGGGCCTCGATCGGGGTTCTTCGTGTTCACCTTCGCTTGCGTCCACGGGTTGACGTTGGCGAAGCCCATCTGTGTGAGGGAGATCCCAGAGCCGGCGACGTGAAAGGTGTGGTAAAGGTCCTTCGCCTCACGCGCATCCAGCGCGTTTGCCCAGCCGTAGGTGAACTGCTTGAACGTAAGCGTGATCGAGCGGCCGCGCGTGAGCGGGTTGATCAGGAACGGACCCGACGACCTGAGCACTGGGGGCGGCAGGGGCAGGACGCCGCGGAAGACTCCGGGGTCGATCGCCACCGTGGCAGCCGAGAGACCCCGGCCCGCGAGCATCTGGGCCAACAAGCCCCCAGTCGAATGCCCCATGACCACTGGTTTCTCATCCAACCCGTCGATTATCTGTGTGGTGTGATCGGCGACCTGCTTCAAGGTCTTCCTAGCGAAGACCTTCGGGTTCGCCCGGGCCGCTTCAACCGTTGCCGGATCGTCGGGCCAGTCCGGCGTCAGCGGTGCGTAGCCGGCCTGCCGGAGGAAGTCGGCCCAGTTTGCCCAGCTGCTCGGCAACAGCCATAGGCCGTGGATCAACACGACCGGCTTCTTGCCGGACGCGTTCGCGGCCTCGATCTCCCCCCGCTCCCGTTCGGAGATTGACGTCACGGTGAACTCCTCCTTGCTCGGTGGAACGACATCGTCGTGTCCTCTGTCATGGCTTCACCGTCGCACAGCTCGCCCTGGATCGCCTCCGTTGGACTCCCTAGTCCCGACACCTACGCGAGACTGAGACCCGTCCATCGAAACATCGCCGCGAGCCTTGCCCGCGCTCCCTGTGAACCACTCCTCGTAGCACGTCGTGCCGAGAACGGCGCTGTCGCCGGGCAAGAGTGACTGGTGGTCGAGTTCAGTCCCGAGGTAGTGGGCGTACGGATCCCCGACGACGACCCGTTGAACTCCGCGACCGATTAGGTGTCGCTGCACGAGCTCGTTGAAGCAAAACTGCTCGGGGCCGGCCACTTCAATGGCGCCCACAACGGGACCGGCCAACGCAATCGTGGTCACGGTAGAAGCCACGTCGCTGGCAGCAACCGGTTGGACCAGCACGGGCGGGAGCAGGACCGTCGAATAATGTGTGGCGTCATCCGCTATCCCGGCAATGCTCTCAAAGAGCTGCGTGGTGCGAACCATGGAAAACGGGATCGATGAGTTCGCAATGAGCTCCTCTTCTCGGTTCTTCGCTCGCAGGTAACCGCTATCTGGCAGGCGGTCGCCGCCGACCACGGAAAACGCGACGAGATGGCCTACGCCCGCCCTCAGGGAGTAATCGAGGATGTTGCGGGTCGAGGTTTCAAAAAACCTGAGGAGCGCCGCGTCATCGCGGGACTGCGACTTACACACAACAATGACGACCGCCGCTCCTCGGACGGCCTTGGCAAGTCGTTCGCCCGTGAGAGTGTTTGCATCTAAGGCCGCCACAGCCTCGTAACCCCGGCCGCGGAGTTTCTCGACGACCATAGAGGCTACGAAATCGATGCCTCCGACGACGACGATTCTCTTCATGTCGCTTCCGTGCTTTCTCGGGGCACTGTCGGCGCATCGCTCACCGGCACGTTATCGATCGCGTGTTCCCAAGGCCGGCCGTCCTGGAGTGTTCGGTCGCGGGCGCTCCCGCTCGCTGGTTGTCCAACGAAAGCGTGACCGATCGAAGCTGTCGAATGTTGGTCAGACATTGGCTCCCCTTCCTCGTGGATCGACAAACACATGCTCGCGGGAACGCCAAACAATCGAGTCCTGGTAACACCCCAGTTGAGGCCCAAAGGATCGACCGCCAGATACTTCGAGGCCCGGTCAGACGCTTCAGACTTGGAACGGTGGCTCCCGAGCAGGATCAGAGGTCAAGCGTGGTCAGCGAAGCGCTGGATGCCGATCTCGTGAACGGCCCAGGAGTGCTGAGGTCGGCGAGCCACTCGATACGGTGGACGACTGCGAGAAGCTCTTGAGAGGTTGTCCGTAGCTGTCCGGCTTCCATTTTGAAGTCAGAGAGGCTGTCGGTGACAGCGGATAAGCGAACCCTGACCTCTTCGAAAAGTCTGCGCCGGTCAAGCACGGCGGGAGAATCGGTTAACTGGTCGTCGGCATCACTCATAATGATCCCTTCTCATCGATTGGTGACGATTCGAAGGGGGCGTTGTCCCGCTCTGCTGCCCCGATCTGCTCAAGTGCTGACTCGGCGTCAGCGCGGTTGTCAAACTCGGCGACAATCACCTCGCCGTCGACGGGGATGGACCCGTATATCGCCCAGGTCTCACCGCCGATCGGAACGAGACCCGATACAAGAACGCCCTCGTCGAGGACCTCTCGGACAACTTTTTGTTCGGCGTCGGTGAGATCACGGCATGTTTCGGGCATGGCAACTCCTTTTCGATTAACGGCGATGGGGTCAACGAACCGCGATCCCGAGCATCGTGGGGTGACAACGCCGGACCCCGCATGACCAGGGCGCGTAACGCGCGCCGGACCTGGGCTCACGTCGGGTTGCCTGCGTTTCGTGCGAGTGCGGTAAGTTCGGCCGGCTGGCGTTCCACCGGGGCGAGGCGTACGAGAGCCTGAGATGGTACGAGGAGGGCGGTCCCGTTCGGGAGATACACCGTCACCGATCCCGTAGGCCGGACTTGTTTACTGACGCGAACGTGAACATAAGCGTCATTGTCGTTGGGGTCAGGCCACCATCCGTCTGGGAAGGAAGCGAAAAAGGTATCGCCGGCCGGCTCGCCGGATCCCGCTAGCACGCTGCGCATCTCTACGACGCCTTACTCGCGGACCGCGCCAACCAGTCCTCGTATCGAGTCCCGCCCAGCCGGGCCCCAGCATCGGGCACCAAGGAGCGCTCGTCGAGTTCGGTACCGAAGTATCGAGCGTGACGGTCTTCCACGACAGGGCGCGGATCTCCGCGTGCGATCAAGTCCCTCCGGACCAGCTCGTCGAAGCGAAACTGTTCGGGCCCGGCCACTTCGAGCGTGCCCATGAGCGGAGCTCCAACGGCGACCTCGCTCACGGTCAAGGCGACGTCGTCCGCGGCCACGGGCTGGAACAGCACCGATGGCAATCTCACGTTTCCCCCCTCGGTGGCAGCGTCCTCGATGCCGCCGATGAATTCGAAGAACTGGGTGGCGTGCACGATCGAGTAGGGGATGGAAGATCTTTTGATCAGGTTCTCCTGTGCGACCTTCGCCCGCATGTACCCGCTGCCGGGCAGGCGTTCAGTCCCGACGACCGACAACGCCACAAGGTGACCCACTCCCGCACTGGCGGCCTGGTCGAGGATGTGCCGGGTCGAGGTCTCGAAAAACTCCACCACTGCCGCGTCCTCGAAGGATGGAGAGTTGGACACATCGACGACGACCGCCGCACCCTTGAAGGCAAGCCCCAGTCCTTCGCCGGTGAGAGTGTTCACACCGGAGTTGGGTGAGGCCGGGAGAGCGTCGTGCCCCTTTTGCTCGAGGTCGAGAACCACCTTGGAACCGATGAGGCCAGTACCCCCAATGACGGTGACTTTCATGATGATCCGTCCTTTCGGATTATTGGACGAGTTCATCGTCGCTGCTTCGCCTCGTGAATCGAGTCCGTCTAACTCCCCAGTCCGATTTCCCGCGGGACCACCGGGGAGCGCCCCGACGAGATGTCGAGCCACCTGGCCCGATTCACCGTCCGCAGGCACACGTTGGGGTGGCGGGGGCGGCGACGCACAGCTGAGACAACTCAAGACTCAACGTTGAATCGCTGGATCGCAATCTCGCGGGGCGGCCCGAAAGCTGAACTACCTTCCCATTCGCCGGTCTCGTCGAGCACGGGAGCGACGCTGTACTGCTCCTCGACGTGGTAGAGCGCACTGTGCTCGCTGACAAAGACCCGTCTTACCTCGAACCCCAGGCCGTTGTGGAGCTCGGCGGTGCTGACGATCCACACCTGCGGCTGACTGTCATTGTGAGGGACAGTGCTGTTCTTTCGGTTGGCGCCTGGTTTCCGACGCGCGGCAAGGTGCGTATCACCTCGTTCGGCGCTTGATGCAAAAGGCGTCACCTCTGAACTCGGTTGATCAACGACAATTTTCTGGTTGTCTGTGCGTCTTCAAAATGCAACTCAATACTCATACCATCAACGTCGCGCAAACGGCGTTGGATCGCCTCCGTAGAACACCCCGGTCCGCGCTCACGTTGACGATACGCCGGCTCTTCAACGCACATCGCCGAGATCGCCGCTTAACTCTTCATAACCCGGGCCGTCGGATACCGGCAGGGGAAGGCGGCCATCAAGATCTACTGACAAGTTGCAGAGACCCTCCCGGAGTGCAGACCTACTAAGGCCTCGACCCTGGGAGGACGTCGCTCGCGTTACGGATCACGCCACTCCCGACTGGGGCATTCCACTGATGCGATCACAGCTGTGCGCAGGTGACCATGCTTCGCGTCGAGCTTGCGTCTGCAAGGAGCACCATGAGCACTATCGCCGCCGAACACGGCATGACATCTTTCATGAAGACTGGTACCGACAGATTGAAGGGAACGTGCGATGCAACGGAGTGACGTGGTGGCGACACTGCATAGTGCTCATTTGCCGGATATTGCGGAACTTGCGGAGCATTCTCTACCTGACGAAGTCGAACTCAAAGAGGTGCAAGACCTGTCAGCACGCTACGGCGTGACTCGGGATGTCCTCACGGACAGGATGGGCGGCAGTCCCTGAACCAGCACGAGCGTCCGCCTAATGGCGGACCTCACCGCAGCTGGATTGCCCCGGCACCGTCTTGTACCTAAAGGCCGCCGGGAACGCCGCCTGCACACCGCTGATCAGAGAACACCACGGCGCCAGGAGGGTCGGAGCACGGCAAGGGTACGCACGGTGTTAGCTCAGGTTAGGCGGGTGTCTCTTGGTCGACCCATCGTTGGAACACGTCGGTTCTGGCTTCCGGCCACGCGCCGTCGCAAGGCATGCTTCCAGAGCGCAAGCGATCGAGGATGGATCGGGCATGCTCCTTGACGTCGTCGTATGACCAAAGATCGAACGCGAAGGACATCGACTGACGGTCGCGTTCTCGGAAGAGGGGGCGAATGTGGGTTCCGAAGCTGAGGGGCATGTCCGGGCGCGGGAGTTCTGGCTCAGCCTGTTCCGTGCCGCTAGTTGGTTCCGTGGGCGCTTGTGGGGGTCCGGCCGGGCCCCAGTCCCACTTGGTCACCGAAGCGTCGGTCTGGCGGGATGCCCATTCGATGTAGGAACTGAAGGCAGCCGAGAAGTTCGCGTCGGTGAGCAGGCCGGTATCTCTCGCTGATTGCCAGATGAGGCTCACCCAGCGTTGTCGCTCGGCCTCGGAAAAAGCGTTTCCGTCGTGCGCGAACATGATCCCGGCGCAATCGGGGTGATCTTCCGGCGGGAGCGAGGGCCCGCCGAGGGCGTCCCCGATCAACGAAGCTAGACGTTCGGGTAGATCGGCTGTCGCGTCGGCGAACAGCGGAGCCAGCAGAGCGTCCTGCGGGATGTACTTCTCGAACAGCAGCCGGGTCACCCGGTTGAGCGCCAAGATGCCCCCGCTCCACTCGTACAGGCTCGGAGACCGGGACGGGTCCGGTAGGGGGTCGCGGAACTGGACGTACCAGTGCATTCCGCTGCAGAACGGTTTGTTCTGGGATTGGCCACATCGGCATAGGGCGTAGTGCTCGGTAGAAACGCCTGTATTTCTGACAACCGGGTCACCCGTCGCCTCTAACAGTGGAACAGACCCGGTCACTCGGTAGGGCCCGTCCTTGGAAACCGTGACGCGAGGCGGGCGCCGGTTGTGCCAGTCGACTTGGTCGCGCTCCTCGCCATCTTCGATGGCGAAACTCAAGGCGCCGGACGGACAAGCCCGGACTGCCCTGATGATCTCGTCGGCCCGCGCTCCGCTCGCGGCCACGAAGGGCTCCTTGTCGACTCGGAAGGCGGCCGGGATCCGGTCGGTGCAATAGCCCGAGTGCTGGCAGATCCCGCGATTGTCGAAGACGGTGATCGAGACGCCTTTGTAGGTGTCGCGACGATCGGGGACCCGCTTCGGGTCCTTGGAATCCTCGAAATCGGCCAGCGCGTGGCTGCCGTCGCACCACGGTTTGTCCCTTGATTGGCCGCACCGGCAAACAGCCATCTGTGGCCGACCCGGGATCGAGTCCCCTAGCCCGTCGTTCAGTTGCTCGACATTCGTAAGCAAATAGGGTCCATTGCGGACAAGCTGGATCGACATTGGCTGGACCACCCCGATGCTGGCGAATGTGTCGAGCAGCCGGGTGCGCTCGCCGTCATCTCTGCACGTGAAGGAGAGCGCTAGGTCCTGCAAGGCAGCGGTCGCTTCGAGGACTTCAGGAGCGGCGTCCTTTAGGGCGGCTCGGATCTCGCTCGCCTTGACGGCAAGAGATCGGATCTTCTGATCGGCGTCTGAGGGCCTTTCTGTACCACGCGAACGGTATTTGTCCCGGAGAGCCACCATTGGCTCGCTGATCTGCTGGCAGAGCGCTTCGGCGATCGGCCGGAGCACCCTCGATCGCAACCTGGACAGGATGTCACGAAGACGGTGGCGGGCGGCGACGACATCCCGTTCGGATCCGACAGCGCACCCCAGGACGGACAGCGTCAGGTCGTAGGCGTCTGCAAAGAGCCCTGCTAGGGCCGAGATCGATGAGGCATCGCCGGCCGCTGCAAGACCGCCCTCGGCTCGTCCCGGATCTCTGCTGCTGCTCTCGTCAGGAGGCTGTGATCGGGTGATCTTCTCAACGAGCGCTATGGCGGAGGATGTGTCCACGATCCCGGCCAACGGTTGGCGCCGCTCCTCGGGTGCATACGTCGGGGACGGGTGGGGATCGACGAGGAGTCCCTCGGTGGGCACGGCCAGCACGAGCTGGCTGATCTTGTGGTAGTCGACAGCCGCCGTCAGGTCCGACGCGGATCCAAAATCTGGCGGTTCGATCTCGGTATCTCCGTTGACGCCAACGAGCAGGTCGGCCACGTCGACCAGAAGCTCGAACCGTCGCTCCCATTCCGCAAACAGCGCCCGACGCGAGGCCCCCTTGGCGGCTTCTTCTTTAGGCTCCGACGCCGCTTTGAACAGTGCCTCCACCGCAGGGGTTTGTTCGATCAGCAGAGCTGCCCTCAACGCATCGATTAGCCGGCGAACTGGTCCTTCTACCTCAGGATTGGCCCTGGCTCTCTCGGCGCCGCGGCGGCGGTGGCGCACCGTCACTTCACCGGTGTGGTTGCGACCCCCCCAACCCGCCCGGCACGTGGCAAGTTGATGCGCGAGCATCAGTAGCGCTGAGCTAACCGGTTCGAGGCGGGCGGCGACGTCAGGTGGTCCCTCGCTTCTGAGGCGATCCGAAAACGCGGCTGCCTCGCGAATGCGCTCCTCGATCAAAGCCCACGCCGCATCCCGGTGAGGAAAGACGTAATCGCTCTCGTAGAACAGTTCGAAGCTCGGTCCCGCGGACATTCCCGGGAAGGTGTTCCCGACGGGAAGCTCCGTTACTAATTGGCCGAGAGGTTTGATCACGTTGAACATCAGACCGAGAGTGACCTTGGCTAGCGACGTCATTTCGGGCTCGGTCTCTTTGGTGTGCGCAAAGTAGCGAGCCAGAGTCTGCAGTAGGACCTCGTAGCTGACGTTGAACAGGTCGACGCAGCGACCCGTGAAATGATCTTCAATGAGAGGCGTGTTTTGCTCTCCTTCGCTTGGCCTGACGGTGGCCGGGAGGACCGAGCGCGCCGGCTCGAAGTCCGGGTTCGCCCGCTTGAGCTCCTGGAACTCGTCGAGGACCTCGACGAACGACCCGAAGTGGGCATTGCGCCAGTCGCCACGCGGACCCTCCCCCTGCTCGAGGATGGTGTCGATCGCCTGTTGCGCCGAAGCCGCATCGACAACCTGGACGAGCTGCGACCACCCGAAGTGTGGCTCGGAGGCCTGCGCTTCGGGAGGCCCGACGAACAGCCACGGCTCGCCGTACTTGTCGCAAAGGTGCTTGATGCCCTCCTCGATCGACCGGTACAGGTGCCCGACCGTTGCGAAATCCTGTAACCGGGGGACGATCTCGCCTTCCTGCATCACCGGGGCCGCCCGCTCGACAGCGGCGAGGCCAGGGGCGTCGGCGAGGTCCATACCCTCTGGTCTCTCGAGGAACATGAAGTGCTCGAGGGCAGCCTCGCCGAAGGGCAGCAGAGTCAGTATCACCCCTGGCGGATAGTGGCCGGCGGGTTGCGGGAGGTTAGGGCGGCTCAGGTGGGGCGCCGCGCCAATCGCCGACAGGATGTTCTGCACCAGCGCGAGGTGGAGCATCTCCTGGGTAGCGATATGCGATACAGCCTTCCGCCACCCATCCACCGCAGCCAGTTCCTCGACTGTCAAACCCTCGTCTGTCCTTTGCTTCAAGGAGAATGCCGCGAACAGGTACTCACACATGAGCGCGTGCTCGAGCTCCGCGGCTTCGCAAAGCATGTAGATCAGCGCTTCTCGGTGCTCGATCACGAAAGGAGATTCGGGTGCGGCGTGTCCCCCGCGTGTCGCGATCACCTGGGCGAGCGCGCCCTGGCCGGCCAAAGTCTGAGTCATGAAATTCCTCCATTACCTCGCATCTCAGCAACAAGCTCATCGGCTCGCCGCGCATTTCCGCTGCGGCACCCAGCCGGGGCGGATACGCCACTGATTCGGTGGACGCGGAGCTGGGGCACTAACGCTATTTCGCCGCCGTAGCCGAAAATGCCCGAGTCGGGAGCCCGGCGGGGGTCATCGAGGCCAGCTCAATCGGTTTGGAAGGCTTGACGAAGGAAGGCGGTGGCCTGGGCTATGGCGGCTCGTGTGGCCCTGGTCTGGCTGAGCGCGTTGAGCATCATGAAGTCGTGACAGGTCCCGTCGTAGCGAACGGTCGTGACCTGGACGCCCGCGAGACGTAGCTTGGCGGCGTAGGCCTCGCCCTCGTCTCGCAGCACATCCGCCTCATCGACAATCAGGAGGGTGGGGGGGAGCCCCCTTAGCTGCTCGATGGTGGCGTTATTTGGCGATGCTGTGATCTCCAACCGTTGCGCCGGATCGGCGATATAGGCGTCCCAGAACCACTCCATGCCGTTGCGGGTGAGCCAGGGACCGTCAGCAAACTCGTCGTACGAGGCTGTATTCATGGCAGCATCGGTAACCGGGTAGTACATGCCGACGTGGACGAAGCGCACGTCGCCGCGTTGTTTGGCGATAAGGGCCAGGGCTGCAGTCATGTCGCCGCCAACCGACTCGCCGACCACCGCGATCCGGCTGGGATCCAGGCCCTTGGACGCGCCTTCGCGGGCGATCCATTGAGCGGTGGCGTATCCCTGCTCGATCGCTACCGGGTAGCGCGCTTCGGGCGAGTTCGGATACTCAACAAAGGCCAAAGCAGCATTAGCGCCGACCGCTAGCTCTCGTACAAGCCGATCGTGTGTGCCGGCGTTTCCCAGCACCCAACCACCCCCGTGCATGTAGACGATGGCGGGCAGGATGCCCTGGGCGCCCTGCGGCTTGATGATGCGTACACGTGCGTCACCGAAGGAGGAGGGCACTGTCGTCCACTCCTCGTCGATAGGCAGCTTGACGACCGGTGTCGCGGCCTGAAGATCGTCAAGGACTTTGCGGGCGGCTGCATAGTCCAGCTGATAGACGAACGGCGGTTTTGAGGTGGCCTCGGCCACTTCCTGAACGGCGGGCTCAAGAACGACCTTGTTTGTAAGCAGTGACATTGACAGTGCTCCTTGCAATCGCTGGGTTTCCCGAGTTGAATCCTGCATCGATCGACTAGCTATCGAGTCTGTGAAACTCCCTAGTCGAGCTGTGTGCCACGCGAACCTCGTACCTCGGTCGGATCGCGGCATCAGTCCGGCGAACTGCCTGACTCGCAACGGCCGGGCAGGAACTCCTTCCGGAAACCCGAGTGCCCGGAGGGCCGAAGAGGGTCTAGGCAGGTATTGGTCCTTGCTTGACCCGTGGGAGCGCCGTGCGGAGTTCTTTACGCGAACTTATTCCGAGCTTTGCGAATACCTTGCGCAGGTGGTACTCGACGGTCCGAGGGCTGACGAACAGCTGGGCGCCGATCTCCGGGTTGCTGTACCCCTCGCGAGCGAGCCGGGCAACTTCGGCTTCCTGCGCGGTGAGATCCTCGCTGGTATCGACCGTACGCTTGCGAACCGTCTCACCAGTCGCCAATAGCTCGCGCCGGGCGCGCTCGGCGAACGCTTCTGCGCCCATGCGACTAAACATCTCGTGGCAAGCGCGCAATTGCTCGCGGGCGTCAACGCGACGGTTCTCACGACGCAGCCACTCGCCGTACACGAGCCGGCTGCGTGCCAACTCGACCGTCGCACGGCTCCGCGCCAGCCGTTCAACCGATTCCTGATACACGGACTCGTCGTCGGTGAGTAGCCCCCGGCAGCGGGCTTCGATCCCCAGCGCCCACTCGGTGCCGCTCGCCTGTGTGCGTTCGGTCAGGCACTCGAGCGCGGCGACGGCTGCATCGGAACGACCGCTGCGGACACCGGCCTCGATCAACTCGACCAGCGCCCAGCCGTAGCCAATAACCTCCTCGCGCTCGCACGCCTGCCGCGCAGCCGTGAGCGCCTCGCTGTAGTGGCCGTGCCCGTTGTACAGCAACGCCCGAAGCCCCCAAACCATCCCAACCGCCGAGCCCTCGCCCCGCTCCGTCGCATTCCGCCAACCCCATTCGAACAGCGCTTGGGCCGGCCCCTCGTCGCCGCGAGAGGCGGCCAGCATGGCTGCCGAGTACTTGAGCGGCGGGAGTCCGGTCGCCTGCGTGATCGCATCGACCTCGTCGATCAGCACCGCAGCTGTGGCGAACGCGCCCGAATGGACATTTAGCGCGGCGAGATAGTTCAGTGCGATCGGGAGTAGGTGAAGCTCGCCCGTGTCGCGCGCCCGGCGCACGCCGCGGGTCGCAAGTAGGTGCCAGAGCTCGTCGTCCCAGAGATCTTGGGCGAGGCGGCACGCCAGCCACAACCACCGCCGGTCCGATCCCACGCCTTCGGGTTCGACGAACAAGCGCAGGGCCTGCGAAAGCGGCTCGACTGCGGCCGCGTACCCCTCAGTGAAGCGCGTCACTAGCGCGTCGAGAAGCACGTCGGCTGGGCCCGGCTCTTGCGGTCGGTTCGACGCCCGGGCGGCCTCAGCCACCTGGCGCTCATCGGGGCCCACGCCCAACCGTCCAGCGAACATCGCCGACGCCATCGCCTCTAGGTAGGTCTCCCGGGCCATCGCTGCATCGAGGTGATCAAGCCCCCTCGCGGCCTCGAGCAGGAGCGGCGGCGCGTCGCGCCCGCGCTGGCGGGCGAACACGATCTGCGCGCCCAACCGGTCCAGCCGGGCGCGCTGAAATCCGTCGACCGGCCCAAGCTCGGCGGCGGCTAAGAGCTCGGACGCCGACCCGGCATCGGCAACGTCGAGCTTCGCTTGGGCGGCCGCGAGAGAGCGTTCGACGCGCACCGCGGGATCCGGCGTCAGCTCGGCCGCACGCTGCAGGAACGCGGCGGCCGCAGACAGCCCACCGCGTGCCTGCGCCCGGTCAGCCGATCGCTCCAGCTCGCCGGCCACGACCTCGTCGGGCCCGTCGGCAGCCCGAGCGAGATGCCAGGCTCGTCGATCCGGGTCCACTCGCGCGTCCGTCGCACCGGCGAGCGCCCTGTGGACCTCGCGTCGCGCGGCTTCCGGCGCGGCCCGGTAAGCCGCTGACCGGACGAGCGGATGGCGGAACCGCACCCGGGCGCCAATCTCCAGCAAGCCAGCGGCCTCGGCCGGCGCCGTCGCCTCGGGCCCGATGCCGATCCTCTCTGCGGCGCGCCACAGCAGCGTCACGTCGCCAACCGGCTCCGCCGCCGCCAGGAGCAGCAGCAGCCGGGTGTCTGTCGACAACGATTCCAGTTGCCGAACGAAGCCCTGTTCGATACGGCTGGTCAGCGGCATTTCCCCGGGCAGCCCAAATCCCCCCGCCACTGCCATCGGTGTCAACCCGCGCGGCAGCTCAAGGAGCGCGAGGGGGTTACCACCTGCCTCGCCCAGGATCCGATCCCGCACCTTGGCGTCGAGCAGACCGGGGATAGTCGCGTCGAGCAGAAGCCGGGCGTCAGCGGGCGGCAAACCTTCGACCATGAGCTCCGGCAACCCCTGGAGCTCGTTAGCGTCGTCGGATCCGCGGAGCGCGAACACCAATCCCACCCGCTCGGCCAAAAGCCGTCGCGCCACGAAGGCGAGGGTCTGCGCGGACACTCGGTCGAGCCACTGCGCGTCGTCGACTACGCACACAATCGGCTGCTCCTCGGCGCCGTCGGCCAACAAACTCAAGACCGCCAACCCGACCAGGAAGCGATCCGGCGGGGGACCGGCGCTGATGCCGAACGCCGTGTTCAACGCGTCGCGCTGCGGGCCCGGCAGACGCGCGAGACGGTCGAGCATGGGCGCGCACAGGGTGTGCAACCCGGCGAATGCGAGCTCCATCTCGGATTCGACGCCCGCCGCCCGGGCAATCCGGCATCCCTCGGCAACGGCTGCCAGATGGTCAAGCAGGGCCGTCTTGCCGATTCCGGCCTCGCCGCGAAGTACGAGCACACCACTCTGGCCAGCGCGCACTCGCCCCACGAGTTCTTCTAGGACGTCGCGCTCGCTGCCGCGGTCGAGCAACCCCGAGGCCGGCAGGTGAGGGGCATGCCTCATGCTGGTGCCGCGTTGTCCTGGGCCACGACCTGGCCGCCATCGCTGGAGGCTAGCGAAGGTGCGGTGACGAGATACGGCCCAGGGCGGCACAGCAACCAATACGCCAGCCCACCAAACGCGATCGACGACAGCCACGAGAAGTCCACACCGTTAGTAGCCCGCGAGATCGGACCCTGGAACAGCGACGCACTGCCGTGTTCGAGCGTCCATCCCGCCACCAGCCCGACCCCCAGCGCGACGAGCGAGCGCCAACGAATGTCGCCATAACGCGATGTCGCAGCAGACGCGTACAGCGCGGGCACGTCGGCCCGGTCGCGGTTGAGAACGAAGAAGTCGATGATCACGATCACCCCCCACGCGGCCGTCCAGATCACGAACGAGTTCATGTAGTTGGTGAACGAGGTAACAAACTTGGTTGACTCCAGGAACCCAACCATGACGGCACTGGCGACCACGCCGCTGATAACGCTCCCCATCCAGCGTTTAATCTTGATACCGCCCGCCAGAAAGCACAGCGGCGCCGAGTAGACACACTGGATGTTCCCGGCGACGGCGCCGTGGATGATCACCAGCAGGACTGGGATCGTCATCACCCCGAATAGCGAGGCGACGAGCTCAGCGGGGTCGCTGCGGGTCGAGCTGCTGGCCATCGCGGCGCCGAGAACACCGAGCCAAATCACCGCGATAAACGTGCCACTCGCGGACGCCCAGTACAGGCGCTTCTCGGTGACCTCGCGCCGCGTAAACCGCGAATAGTCTGAAGCCCAGGGCGCCCAGCCGAGCCCCAGGCCGATCCCCACCGCAGTCATCAGCTCGCTCGAAGCGGTGATGAGCCCGGACCCGTGTACGGTCGAGCGGTTCCACACAATGTGTCCCTTGCTGAACGCCAGAACCGTCATCACCGCCATTACCGCAGCGAATATCGGGACGGTCCACTTTTCGAACGTACGAATGGCGTAGAAGCCGAGCGTTCCGATGACTATCTGGATGATCATGATCACGGCTGCGACGCTGTATTCGGTGGTGTGATTGTTCGGCAACCCGAGCTTGTGGAGGCAGTAGGTGGCCAGGCTGAGGACCACGTAGGTGTTCAGCCCGATCCACGACAGGGTGATAACGCCATTGATGATCGATGGGAGGTTGTTGCCCCTCCGGCCGAACGCCATCCGGCCCATGGCGAACTGCGACACGCCAGTCCGCTTGCCCATCAGGGTAAAAGCGCCGAAGATCAGCGCGCCCACAGCCTGCCCAACCGCCATGATCACGATCGACTGAACCAAACTCAGGCCAAGCTGAGGCCCGATCGCTCCGGCCACCCATTGAAGCGGAGAGATATTGGCGCCGAACCAGATCCAGAACTGCTGCCAGGCCGTCGAGTCGCGGTCGCCATCGGGTATCGGCTCGATCCCGTGCTGATCGACCGATAGCGCCCGAACGAGCTCTCCGACATCCCCCAGTTCCGTAGCCGACATGGAACCTCACCGTTGTTAGACGGCGCCGGCCCCGTTAGAACCGTTAAGAGACAAATTTTGGCTTTGAGTGGCGTTACGACGGGGGCCCTCCTCTACGCTAACCCCGGCAGGCCCCGGGAACAATGGCCGCGCCAGGTAGGCGCGTCCTATCCCTAAAGCCCACGGCTTCGAGGAGCCGAACCGTTTGCTCACGGAGCGGCCTAGGGTGATTCCCGTGACCGCTCCACAAACGACCGACCTCCAGGGCCGGTGCGAAGTGTTGCGGTCGCTGCATCGCCCCGGGGTTCCTCTCCTGCTTCCGAACGTATGGGACGTGGCCACCGCGAAAGCCGTGGTCGCGGCCGGGTTTCCCGTGGTCGCGACCACCAGCGGCGGAGTGGCCGCGACGCTCGGCTACGCAGACGAGGAGGGTGCACCAGCCGATGAGATGTTCGCCGCAGCCGCGCGGATAGCGAGGGGGGTCGAGGTGCCCGTGACTGTCGACGCTGAGGCCGGGTACGGGATGCAACCGGTCGAGCTGGTCGCTGCGCTGCGCAGCGCGGGGGCGGCGGGGTGCAACCTCGAGGACACCAACCATTCGGCGGGAGGCCTCCGAGATCCGGACCGGCATGCGGAGTGGCTCAGGGCGGTTCGTCAGGCCGCGTCGGAGGATGGATACCCGCTCGTGATCAATGCCAGGGTCGACGTCTTCCTTGGTCCATTCCTCGCGGGCGCTGGGCCCGGGACCCAGGAGGAGCTCGTTCCCGAGGCGCTCAGGCGGGCAACTGCTTACCTCGAGGCCGGAGCAGACTGCGTCTATCCGATCGCCCTGTGGGAGAGGGATCCGCTGCGCCACTTCATCTCAGACATCCACGGCCCGGTGAACGTTGTGCGCGCACCCCAGACGCCATCGCTGGCGGATCTGGCCGCGCTAGGCATAGCCCGCGTCAGCTGGGGGCCATTCCTGTACTTCGATGCGATCGCTCGGTTCCAGCAACAGCTCGACACGCTCCAAGGCTGATCGGACGACTGACCGGGTCGGCCGGATGCGAAAAGTTTGACTCGCGGACGTCGTCCTGTGTCCAGCAGTGAGACTCGAGCTGCAGCGAAGTCCGGAGGTGAACGGCGGCCACCTCGTTTTCCGGCGTTAGCCGGGACGGGGGGCCGTTGTCCAACTCCCGGTGTTGGCTGGCGCGGCTAACTCACTGCGAGCTGCAGTGCGTCCACCAGCTCGACGTCGCGCGGGTAGCTGAGCAACGACCGGGCTTCGTCGAGCTCGACCCACCGCGCGTCGTCGACCTCGTTGGCGCCGGCGGGCTCGGTTCCGTCGGCGACCGTCATCGCCCAGTAGCGCACTCGCTTGTGCTTGCCGCTCTTGTCCAGGTAGGTCGTGGAGGGGAGCTCCGGCCCGAGCCGCACGGCAAGGCTCGCCTCTTCCATCACCTCACGGACCGCCGCTTGCTCGTCGGTCTCGCCAGTGTCCAGCTTCCCCTTCGGAAAAGTCCAGTCGTCGTAGCGCGGGCGGTGCACGAGCACCACCTCGATCCGCGTGTCGCAACGGCGCCATACGACGCCTCCCGCGGCAAGCACCAAGGTGGGATCGCTCACTGCGGCGTGCGGGCGCCGTGGATCGCCTCGGACTCCCGCCAGCGCCTGGACCGGGCGACTGCCCGCTCCTGCAAAACCTTTTGCGCGTTGACGCCCTCGAGAGTCGGCACCTTCAGCCAGCCCGAGGACGGGCCGAGCTGCCACGAACCCACGTCGTCGCTGAGCTCAACGTCGAGGATCTCCCTCAGCCGACCTTGCAACTCCGCCGGGCCTACCGGCACGACTACCTCGACGCGACGGTCCAAGTTGCGGTCCATCATGTCAGCCGACCCGAAGTAGTACTCGCCTCCCGAGCGGCCTACTCCCCCGGAGCCGTCGGGATCGCTGCCGGCGCCGAAGTAGTACACCCTGGAGTGCTCCAACCAGCGTCCGACAATGCTTCGCACCGTTATATTCTCCGACATCCCCGGTACTCCCGGCCGCAAGCAGCAGATCGCCCGCACTAGGAGGTCGATCTGCACGCCGGCCTCGGACGCCTTGTAAAGCTCGTCGATCACCCGCTTGTCGACCACATTGTTGAGCTTCCAAACGATGCGCCCGCGCGGCCCGAGCATCGCCTCTCGCTGGATGAGCTCGATGATCCGCGGTCGCAGATTCGCCGGCGCAACGATGATCCGCCGGTAGTCGAACTGCCGGCTGTACCCGGTCAGGTAGTTGAACAGGTCAGTTAGGTCGTTGCCAAGCTCGTCGTCGGCCGAGAGCATCCCGATGTCCTCGTACATGCGAGCTGTAGTCGCGTTGTAGTTCCCGGTGCCGATGTGGCAGTAGCGCCGTATCCCGTCACCCTCCTGCCGGACAACCAGCGACGTCTTCGAGTGGGTCTTCAACCCCACCAACCCGTACACGACGTGCACTCCCGCCTGCTCCAGCGCCTTCGCCCATCCGATGTTGGCGGCCTCGTCACCTCGCGCCTTCAATTCAACGAGTGCCGCGACCTGCTTGCCCCTCTCGGCGGCGCGTATGAGTGCGCGCACGATCGCGCTGTCGCCGGAAGTTCGGTAGAGCGTCTGCTTGATCGCAAGCACGTCCGGGTCGCGCGACGCCTGGACGACGAATGCTTCGACCGACTCGCTGAAGCTTTCGTAGGGATGTTGGACCAGGATGTCGCCCTGGAGCATTGCGGCGAATATGTCGACCGACTCACCGTCGGTCGCAGACAGCCTCGCTGGCGTCACGGGGGAGAAAGGCTCGTCCTTCAACTCTGGACGGTCCATCCCGTAGAGCACCCACAGCGCGGTCAGGTCGAGCGGACCCTCGACGTCGTACACGTCGTCCGGCTCGAGGTCCAGCTCACGCGTCAACAGCGTGCGGACCTCGTCCGACATCGTCAATTCGACCTCGAGGCGAACCGCCCGGCCGAAGCGCCGGCGCCGCAGCTCCATCTCGACCGCTTCGAGAAGGTCGTCCGCCTCTTCTTCCTCGAGGGTGAGGTCGGCGTTCCGGGTAACCCGGAAGGCGTAGTAGCTCTCGATCTCCATCCCCGGGAACAGCAACGCCAGGTGCGCGGCGATCACCTGCTCCAACACGACGAACCTGTGGCCGTCCGGCATGGTGATCAGCCCCGGAAGCACGGGCGGGACTTTCACGCGAGCAAACCGCCTCTCGCCGCCGACGGGATCCCGGACGATTACCGCCAGGTTGAGCGACAGGTTGGATATGTATGGAAAAGGATGCCCCGGGTCGACTGCCAGCGGCGTCAGGACGGGAAAGATCCTCTCGGCGAACATGTGCTCGACCCAGGTGCGGTCATCATCGTCAAGACTTTCGAACGAGACGAACTCGAGCCCGTGCTCGGCGAGCTCCGGTACAACCTGTTCGTGAAAAGCCACCCGCCGGCGCTCGACGAGGTCCTTGGTCCTATCCCGGATCGCCGTCAGCTGGTCCGAGACGGACAACCCGTCCGGAGCCGTTCCCGAAAGGCCTGCGGCTTGCTGGTCCTTCAGTCCGGCGACGCGGACCTGGAAGAACTCGTCCATGTTGGCGCTGAAGATCGCCAGGAACCGGACCCTCTCGAGCACCGGCAACTCAGGATTTTCGGTTAGGGCAAGCACCCGAGAGTTGAAGTCGAGTGTCGACAGCTCCCGGTTGATGTAGCGCGTCGTGGGTGCGCTGGCCTCCGCGCCGTCGAGCGCTACGCGCTCCACCGCACTGTCGGAGGTCCTCACCATCGAATCAATCGCCTTGTGCGTCTTCTTCGGGCTGGCCCAGGTCCCACTCCAGGATCAGATTCTCGCGCTCGGCGTCTCGCACCACCCGTTCGCGGTTTCGCCTGAACTGGGGGTCGTGCGGGGGTAGCAGCAACAGGCGGGCCAGTGCCCGCTGACGGAACTCCTCGATCACGTTCCGGTCGCCGAAGTCCGAATCGACCCGCCAGTGGGGGGCGACCGGTCCCTGGTAGACGATCCGCACGTGACCTTTCGGAGGGCCCTGCTCTTCTATGGGCTGGGTCGACATGGTCGTTCAAGACTACTGGTGTTTTCGGATTCGATTCGCAGCGCTGATGACTGCCTCCAGGGAGGCGTCGAGCGTGCTGGAGTCGATTCCGACGCCCCACACCCGTCTTCCGTCGTCGGCCGTGACCTCGACGTAGGCGGCGGCGGTCGCCTCGCTGCCGGCCGTCAGGGCGTGCTGGTGGTAGTCCTCGACGGCGAGGGCAACGCCGAGCTCCGATTGAAGTCCATGTACAAGCGCATCCACCGGCCCGTTCCCGTGCCCAGAGATCGTCCGGTGCGTCCCGTCGACGAGGACCTGCGCGACGACCGAGGTCCCTTTTTCGGCTCCCGAGGAAACCTCGGTGGAGATGAGACGGATTCCGTCCTCATCGAGGCCTGTGTCGTCGGGCAGATAGGTGCTTGCGAACACGTCCCACAGCTCGGCTGCCTTGATCTCGGTGCCGGTCGTCTCGGTGATCGCCTGCACCTGCTTGGAGAACTCGACCTGGAGCTTCCGCGGGAGGTCGAGCCCGTGCTCGGTGTCCATCAAATAGGCGACGCCGCCCTTCCCAGACTGGCTGTTCACCCGGATGATGGCCTCGTATGTTCGCCCGACGTGCTTGGGGTCGATCGGCAGGTACGGCACCTCCCACGTCTCGTAGTCTCCGGGAAGCGCGTCCATTCCCTTCTTGATGGCGTCCTGGTGGGAGCCCGAGAAAGCGGTGTACACGAGGTCGCCGACGTAGGGGTGGCGAGGGTGTACCGGGAGCCGGTTGCAGTACTCGGCGACTCTGCGCAGTGCGTCGATGTCGTGGATGTCGAGCTTCGGGTCGACCCCCTGGGAGAAGAGGTTCATCGCCAGGTTCACCACGTCGACGTTGCCGGTCCGCTCGCCGTTGCCGAACAGAGTCCCTTCCACTCGGTCGGCCCCGGCGAGTTGGGCGAGTTCGGCGGCTGCGACCGCGGTTCCCCGGTCGTTGTGGGGATGTACCGACAACACGATCGTGTCCCGCCCGTGGATGTGCCTTCCGAACCACTCGATCACATCGGCGTACACGTTGGGCCCGTACATCTCGACGGTGTTAGGCAGGTTGATGATCATCTTGTTGTCGGTGCTCGGCTCGATGACGTCCATGACGGCCTCGCAGATCTCGACTGCGTAGTCGGGCTCGGTACCGGTGAACGACTCGGGTGAGTACTCGTAGCTGACTCTGGTCTCGGGGATGGTTTCCGCGTACTTCTTCACGAGTCTCGCGGCGCTCGTCGCAATGTCGGTGATGCCCGCCCGGTCGAGACCGAAGACGACCCTTCGTTGCAATTCCGAAGTCGAGTTGTAGAAGTGAACGATCGCGTGGGGCGCACCGGCGATCGCTTCGAAGGTGCGCTCGATCAGCTCAGGGCGGCACTGGACGAGAACCTGGACGGCGACGCCGTCGGGGATGCGATCCTCTTCGATGATCTGCCGGATGAAATCGAAGTCCGGCTGGGACGCAGCGGGAAAGCCGACTTCTATCTCCTTGAAACCCATGGACACGAGCGTTTCGAAGAACTTCAGCTTCCGTTCTGGGTCCATCGGGTCGATGAGGGCCTGGTTCCCGTCGCGCAGGTCGACGCTGCACCACGTGGGCGCAATTGACAGCTCGCGATCGGCCCACGTCCGATCGGTGAGGACGAGCGGCCGGAATGGCTTGTATCTCTGGAAGGGCATGTCGCAGGGAGTCGGGTATGCGTATGCAGCCATCGGAACCTCTCGTCGGTATCGGTCTTTTTTGATCGGGCGGTCAGCGGAGCGGGTGGTCGGGGCAACAAAAAACCTCCTGGCCCTTCGGGCGCAGGAGGCTCGGCGAGCACCTATGTGGTGCTCGCCTACATGAGAAGGAGGAGTCCAGCGTTGAGGCGGAGCGCGGTCACGACCTTGATGCTACCACGGGCTCAGAGTGCCCGCCATAGGCGATCATTTGGCACCAACGTCCCTCTCCGTGTCCCGTCACCATGACATCGTGGTCGCCGGCGAGCAGCTGGTGATGTAGCCCGACTCCTCCGGCCGCTCGAACACCGATTGCACCGCGACCCGCCCCGGTCCCCACATGCGCAGCCATACGTTGCGATAGCTGTAGTTGCGCCCAAAGCCGAACTGGACGCCGCCGGAATTTGGGTACTCGATATGCAGCTGCATCCCGACGCCCGGGTCCTTATAGAGAAGCGAGCTCGGCTGAATGCAGATTGTCTCGCCGGGACCGAGATCTCGGATGAATGTGTTCCCAGGCGAGTGAAGGAGAAGGAGCCCAGGACCGTCTTGGGCGCCAAACAGATCGAGGAACACCCCCATCGGGTAATGGGTCTCTTGCTCGTTTCCGGAGCCGGTCGTGATCCACACGTTCGATTGCTGCCAGGTGTACCCGACGTTGGTAGTCGCGGCCAGGAATCTGTGCTCGCGCACGATGACGGATTGCCCGTGCTGGAGAGGAAGAGCGAGGATCTCGCCGGGCGCGTCTTCGGACAGAGCGATGTGACCGGAAGCTCCCGCTTCGAGCATCACCAGAGGCAGGCCGGCCCGCATTCTGTTCCACCCTCCGGCCATCGCCGTCGTTCCCATCTGAACCGACGGCTCCGTCCAGAGGAGAGTGTGGTGGGAGAAGTAGATGCGCTCGCCGCCCGCGAGGCGGAAGTCCGCGGTGGGCACGAACTTGCCTTCGATTTGAACCGTCGACTGGCCGAACTGGATACGGGCCATGTCGGCGATCGGCGGCTGCTTCTCCCATCCGGAACGGCTGACCGCCGCGGCGACGTCGACGGGCGCTCCGCAGTGCGGGCAAGCGGTCAGCGCGCCGGCGCTGAAGTCGCTCTGCAACCGGCAATACCGGCAGGTGTAGATCGAAGTCGGGGAGGTCATGTGGCGGCTCGGAGCTTTCCCTTGACTCGGGTGTCTAAGAAGTGTGCCTAAGAAGTGTGCCTAAGAAGTGTGGTGATGGACGTACATGGACTGGATCCCCACCCGTCCGGGCCCGGTCATCTCGGCGAGAAACATCCCATGCCGCATGAGGCCCGTCTTGACGTTCTGTTGAACCGTGTTCATCGTCACCGACGAGTCCTTGTAAAGGAAGCCCCCGGGTTCGACCATGATCTTCTCGCCGGCGCCCAAGGTTCGCTCGAACACGTTGCCGTAACCGTGCAGCAGAAGAATGCCGGGTTCGCCTGCCGTCACGAACCGGTCCATGTACATGCCCTCGCCGTGCAGGATGTTGTTCATGCCCGTGATCCGCTGAAACGAGTAGTTGATCGAATGGGACGCAACGAGGAAGGCGTGCTCTCGCACGTCGATCTCCATCCCAGGATGCAATGGAAGGACCACGAGCTCACCGGAGGCGTCACGCGAGAACGCAACTCGTCCCGGACCGTGCGCGATCGTCACCACCATCGGCATCCCGCCGAGCAGCCGTTTGATTCCTCCCGACATGGGCAGCGCTGAGAGCGGAGTTGATTCGTCCTTCCAAAGAAGGACGTGATGCTCGAAGTACACCGAGTCCCCGGACGCCAGGGCGATCTCCGCGACCGGAACGAGTTCCCCCTCGACCTGGCAGGTGCTGTTCGAGAATCGGAATTCGGTCATGTCCCGCAGGCGAGGTGCCTCCCGCCATCCCGAATCGCTGACTACATCACGAGCATCGAGCGGGGCACCACAGGTTTCGCAGGTGGTCCGGCTTGGGTCGTTCTGAGCGTTGCACCAATGGCACTGGAGCCGATCCATATGCGCGGACGGTACCAGTGCCTGCCGGCGTAGAAGGTGAACGCCGCCCCGGCGGTGAAATCTGGAGCGACGCTGGTTTAGCTGGCGAATCTGGGGAATGAGGGGCTATGAGGGGCCGGGAAGAAGCGCCTGTTGGCGGAGGATTGGGCGACCAAAGCGTGAGTCCGGGTGGAGCATCGGGTAGGATGTTGCCCTCGAACACAAGTGCCGTTTTGCAACGTCAGGGCATGGGAGAGGTTGTCGGTCGTAAGGGGCCAGGCAACCAACGGGCGGTTTCTGACGTACTTACCGTTATTGAAACCCCCATTCGCCGCCGATACAGGATGCAACCAGTGCTCGACACGAGAAACGGAATGACTTGGCGGCGGGTCGACCACGGAGGTCTCTGAAGTTGGACACCACATGGATGGCAAATGGCAAGTGCCGGGACTTGCCGCCCGAGACGTTCTTCCCCAGCGACGGGGTGGGAGTCGAGATAGCCCGTCGTATCTGCGCCGATTGCCCGGTTAAGACGCCGTGTCTCGAATACGCCCTGTACAACAGGATTGAGCACGGCGTATGGGGCGGCGCCTCCGAGCGTGAGCGCCGGCGGATTGCCCGCCAGCGTCGCGGAGCCCGCGCAACGGTCGAGTCCTAGGAAACTCTTCACGCGATTTACCGCGATTTAGGTAGCCCGCGGCGGGGCGGGCTGCCGGAGGACTAGTTGGTCGGGCCCTCGCCTCGAACCTGCTCCTCGCGCGCCTTCAGGAGTGCGTCAAGTTCTGTCCGGGTCAGCTGGATCGAATCCTCGGTGGTGCCGGCCGGCACAGGGGCCTGTTGCGAACCGGGCGATGCGGGCGCGGTAGGCACGGAGGACGGCGCCGCGGCAAGCTGGCCCGCCGGCGCGTTGGCTGCTTCCCGGGCGGCTTTGGCGGCCTTGTCCCGCTCTGCTTCCTCTTCGGCTTCCTGCTGCGCCTTGCGGAACTCCCGGCCGGCCGTCCCGACATTGCGGGCAATCTTCGGCAACTGGCTCCCGCCGAGCACCACGACGAGGATCACCAGGACGATGATCCCGAGGTCGGGCCCGAAAATGTTGGCGGTCATGTACGCGAGGGTACTGCTGTTAGGCGTTGATCGCTCATCACGCAGGCCTTCTGGCCACCGGCAGCCGCCGAGCCGGTCCCGCCGGCGGGTCACAGCCGCGTGAACCGGCATTACTTCACCTGAATTCGGACGCTAACCGAGGAGCGCCGGCGAGCTCGGGCGGTCGAGAGCTGGCCTCCGCTTCCCTTTTTTCACGATTCGGCGCCTAATAGGTGCCAAATTGCAAGAAAAACGTTAATAGTCGCACCCGTGGGGCAAGCTCACGCCATGGGTGCCGCCCTACATCGCCAAATGGATCAGCTGGCCCGGCGCCAGCTCGGGCTGGCTTCGACCCGTCAACTGGAGGAGCTGGGCTTCGGCCGACGGTCAAGGGCTCGGGCGGTGGCATCGGGCCGGCTGGTTCGCTTCCGGCGGGGCGCGCATCTCACCGCTGCACGTCTCTGGCAACTGGAGCCAGATCGCAACCTCGAGGGCGATGTTGGCGCCATCCACCTCACCGCTCCGGCTGGCATTCGAATCGCCGGCGTCGTGGCTCACATCCGCAAGCTGAGATCCGTTGCGGAAGCCGGAGCTACCGCGTCGATCGGGCGATCGTTGAGCTACGGCTGGCGGTCGAGTGGGTGGGAACGGAGTACCACGGTCAGGTGGGCCGTTTTCGGCGGGATCGGAAGAGGATCAGCGACTTGGCGCTTGCCGGTTGGGACGTCATCGAGGTGACCGCCGACTGGACCGCCGAAAGGGTGAAACGAACGGTCATGGCAAAGGTCACAGAGCGCCGGCGCCTTCTCGCCGTCAGCTAACCGAGCACCAACGAACCGCCAACGCCCGGAAACCCGGCGCCTCCGCCGGCGCCTCCGGCCCGCGATCTCGCGCCGGATCAGCCCGCCAGCAACGACTCGTACAACCGAAGCGTTTCGGGATCGAAAGC
This sequence comes from Acidimicrobiales bacterium, assembly GCA_036378675.1. Classification (NCBI taxonomy): domain Bacteria; kingdom Bacillati; phylum Actinomycetota; class Acidimicrobiia; order Acidimicrobiales; species Acidimicrobiales bacterium. The sequence continues at coordinate 62,106 of DASUWA010000005.1, read as the reverse complement.
GATCAGCCGAGCGAGCGAAACGGAAGTGCGATCCGCGACCGACTGAAGGGTCGACACCGCGATCCTCGCAGCGTCGTCGCGCGGATAGCCGTAGATACCGGTGGAGATCGCAGGAAACGCCAGGCTGCGCGCGCCCAGGTCGTCTGCAACTTCGACACATCTGCGGTAGCAGCTAGCAAGTAGCTCCGCCTCGCCGGCATCGCCGCCTCGCCACACCGGACCCACCGTGTGAATGACCCATCGGGAACGAAGCGCGAACCCGGGAGTCGCCTTCGCGTCGCCCGTTTCGCAGCCGCCCAGTGAGCGGCACGCGCTCTGCAAGTCGGCGTGGCCGGCCGCTCTATGAATCGCGCCGTCGACGCCGCCGCCGCCGGCAAGCGCCGAGTTGGCGGCGTTCACGATCGCGTCGACCTCTTCCTTGGTGATGTCGCCTATCGAGGCTTCGATCCTCATCAGCTCACCGGGTACCAAATTTCGCCCAAGAAATCCACGATTTCCCTTGCGCTCGGCCCCTGAGAGGACGAATATCACATCATTGTAGTTACATAAGTGGAATCGCTTCGGTGGCCCACGACTATCACCGACTGAGGGGAGCCATGCGGTGAACGACCTTGCAGACCTGGTAGCGCAACCAATACAACGAGCCTGGCAGAAGCAGGCGAACTGCATGGGTGTTGACCCCGACCTGTTTTTTCCAGAGCGAGGTGCGTCAACGCGTGAGGCCAAAGAGGTCTGCCGGGGCTGCGTAGTTCGCGAGGACTGCTTGGAGTACGCGCTGGCCAACGGCGAGAAGTTCGGGATTTGGGGCGGCCTGAGCGAAAGAGAACGGCGCAAGATCCGCCGGCGCAGGGCGCTCGAACGTAGGGCCGCCGCAGCGGGATGACCCCACCGCGGGGATCAAGGCCCGGTTGGCGCCGACCCGTGCAGATCGAACCTTCCCCCGTCGAGGCCCGCCAGTTGGAGGCGGGCCTCGATTGTTCTTGATGGGTCGAGGTCAAGCTCCTCCCAGCGGCGGGTCGGCTCAGCGTTTAGGACGCCACGCGGGACTAGGCCGACGAGCTCAGACCGCGAGATTGCGACCCGACTGGCGACGGCATCGAAGACAGTCCCGGGGCCAACGATCCACGGATCGATAAGGTTGCACGACACTTGCACCTCCCGCCCGGCCGGCAGTGCAAGCGTCCGAACGTGTGGCCCTCGCAACTCGCCAGCAAGCCTCCGAGCGAACTCGAGGTCGCATTCGGCCCACATGTTGTAAGCCACCAGGACCCGCCGGGCGCCCACCGCGGCAGCGCCGGCGGTCGGGTGCGGCACATGTGGGCCGAAGTCCGGCTGCAGATCCCGCCAAGCCGAGCGCCGTAGCTCGGGAAGCGACCGCTCCGGCCCGTAAAGAAAACACGGCAGGCCCACCTCTCCGCCCGCCCACTCGGCAAACTGATCGCGCGCTCGCATGGCCGGTCGGTCCGTCGCATCAACCAGCTCCGCGCCCGCAACACCGAGGCTCACGAACGGGACGACGTCCAGCGCTCCGATTCGCGGATGAACTCCCTCGTGTGACGACACGTCGACTCTCTCGACGACCGCAAGGGCCAGAGAACGCGCCGCGCGCGCTACTGCATCGTGAGGCCCGCACAAAGTGAAGACGGAACGGTGATGATGCGGATCGCTGTGAAGGTCGAGCAGCACCCGCCCGCAGGCCGCAGCCAAGTCAACCAGCAACTCGGTGTTGCGGCCCTCGCTCACGTTTACAACGCACTCGAGGAACCCCGAGGTCAACCGACGAGTATCCGCCGGACCGCGTCCTCCGATTCCGAAGTCACCAGCGCGATGACCTCGTCGCCGGCCAGCAACACCGTGTCACCGCGCGGCACGACCACACGACGGTCGCGTACAACCGCGACAACACTGGCATCCCGCGGCATCCCAAGATCCGCTATTTGACGCTCGAGGGCAGGGCTGCCATCGGCAAGCCTCACCTCGACCAGTCCAGCCTTCCCTTCGGCGAAATGAAGCAGCCGCACGAGCGTCCCCACCGACACCGCCTCCTCCACCAATGCGGTGATCAGCTGCGGGGTCGACACCGACACGTCCACCCCCCACGTCTCGGTGAACATCCATCGGTTCTTCGGATGGTTCACCCGTGCGATCACTCTCGGGACCGCGAACTCCTGCTTGGACAACAACGACACCACCAAGTTGTCTTCGTCATCCCCTGTCGCGGCCACCACCACCTCGGCTTCTCCCCAACCGGAACGCACCAGCGTGCTCACCTCACACGCGTCACCGGTGAACCAACGCAAGTTCGGCTCGTGCTGATCCTGCTTGGCGACAACCCCTGCATCGGACTCGACTATCAGAACCTCGTGGCCGTTCTGCACGAGGTCCGTCGCGATCGACGTCCCCACCACCCCGCCGCCGGCTATCGACACCTTCACCGCTGCATGCCTCCCCTGGCGAGGTCTACACCGGCTTGGTGCATTCGGGCCGCAAGCGCATCGGCTGCGTCGCTTCGGACCAGAAAGTGCAAAAGGTCCCCCTCCTGCCCGATCATCGCCGGAGTCACCAGCCGGGCAAGACCGGCTCTCGTCACCAGCACGGGCCGGTAGCGGTCGCCTTCAGCCAGCTCCGACACGTTCTTCCCGCACAGCACATCTGGCAACAGGTACTCGACCATGTTCACTTCACCGCTCGGGTCGGTCCACGCGGTCACCGACTCCTGCGGGAGAAGTCGTCTCATCACCTGGTCGACCGTCCAACTCACCGTGGCAACCGTCGGTATGCCGAGGCGCTGGTAGATCGCAGCCCGCCGCGGGTCGTAGATCCGGGCCACCACCCGCTCGACCTCGAACGTCTCGCGAGCGATGCGCGCCGTCAGGATGTTGGAGTTGTCCCCGCTGGTCACCGCAGCCACCGCGCCGGCGCGGTCGATTCCCGCTCGCCTGAGGTCGTCGCGGTCGAACCCGAACCCGACGACCGTCTCGCCCTGCCACTGCTCCGGCAGGCGCCGGAACGAGTTGGCGTTCTTGTCGATGATCGCCACCTCGTGGCCCTCACGAGTCAGGCGCACCGCAAGCTCGCTTCCAACCCGGCCGCAGCCGACCACGATTACACGCATTCGCAAGAACCTAGGCGGGACGCCGCCTCGCGCGCTTCTGATCCAGAAAATCCACCAGGACGTAGTCGCCAAGTGTCTCCGGAGTGGTGAAGAACGCGCGCCCCCGGTTCAGCTGCGTCATCTTCTCCACGAAGTTGCGAAGGTAACCGGTGGCATCGAGCATGAACGTGTTGATGGTGATCCCCTCGCGGGTCGCCCGGACAACCTCGGACAGCGTCGCCCTGATCGTCTCCGGTGCGGGCGGGTAGCTGAAGAAGGGGTCGCCGCCCGGCAGAATGTGGGCAGTCGGTTCGCCGTCGGTGATCATGATCACCTGCTTGGTTCCCTGCTGTCGCGCAAGCATCCTCCGCGCAAGGACCAGAGCGTGCTGCATGTTCGTCCCATATGTGTAGTCCCAGGAAACCTCGGGCAGCTGCGCCGCCCGCAACTCCCGAGCGATCTCGCCGAAGCCGACCAGACCGAGGTAGTCACGGGGGAACTGCGAGGTGATCAGCGCGTGCAGCGCCATCGCGACCTTCTTGGCGGCGAGGAAGTTGTCCCGCATCGGCATCGACAACGAAAGGTCCAGCGCGAGCACCGTCGACGTCGACGTAAGGCTCTCGGTGCGCTCCACCTCGAAATCGTCCGGCGAAAGACGCACCGGAGTTCCCGACCCTGTTCGCGCCAAAGCGTTGCGGACCGTCCGCTCGATCGACAGGTTGAACGGATCGCCCCACTCGTAGGCCTTGGTCTCGTAGGCCCGCTCGTGGCCCACCCCGATGCGCTCGACGACGTGGCGACCCATCCGGTCCTTTATCAACCTGGAAAAAAGGTCCGAGAGGGCGTTCTGCCCGATCCTCCTCAACCCTCGCGGGGTGAGCTCCAGGCGTCCCTCCCTTTGGTCAACAAGACCAGCATCGGCGAGCTGGCGGGCGAGCTTCGAAAGCTGCTCCAACGACTTCGCTGCGTCCTGCCCGAGAAGCTGTTCGGCTCTTTCGATGTCAACCTCCGCCAGCGCTCCCGGGTTCGACGCCGTGGTCAGCATCTGCTCGAGCTGGTCCATGTCGCCGAGCTGATTCATGACTGCGGCCGCCTCGGCGAACCCGAGCGGATCCTGCCCCGAAAAGTCGAACTGGCGCTCCCAGCCGATGCTGGGGAATGCCTGGCGGAGGTTTCCGCCAAGACGCTCGACCTGCCAGCGAAGGTCCATGTCCTCGAGCAGCGAATCGGCGAGCTGCTGAAGCTGCGCGCGCTGCTCGGGGCTCATCGAGTTGAGCAGCTGCTGCATGGCCGCCATCTGCCGGGCCATCTGCTCGAGCAGCTCGTCGAGGGTCTGCGGATTGCCGGGGAACATGTCGCCGAATCGCTCCATGAAGTCGGCGAACATCCTGTCCGTGTCCTCACCGGCGGCCCGGGCCTCGAGCATCCGGTTCAGCTCGTTGAACATGTCCTTCATTCGCTGAACCGATTCGGCCGACATGTCGGACATCGCCGACGACATCTGGTTGAAATAGCTCTGCATCAGCTGCGAGCGCAGCTCGTCCATCAGCTCCTCGAACGCTTGGCGCGCCGCGTTGCTGGTCCAGTCGTACTCCTGCAGCGACTCCACCTGCCCGGCGAGATCCGGTGGGAGAAGATCAAGCGCCATACGCCGCTCAGTCGCAACCTCTTCGGTTATGTCGGCGCGCCGTTGATCCCCCGAGGCCCTCGCCTCGGCGACGAGATTGTCGATGCCGTCTCTCTCCTGCTCCACGATCTCACGAAGGCGACGGGCCACATCCTCGTACGGACCGCCGAGATCATGGCGCTCCAACATGTCCCGCCGGCGCTGGCGCAACCGCTCCAGGATGTCCCGCAGCCCGGATAGGCGTTCCCCGTTGCGATCCGTGAACCCGCGTTGGAGAAGCCGTTGCAGTGCCTGATTGAGATCCCCGTGATAAAGGAGCTCGTCGGTCAGCTCATCGAAAACATCGTCCGCGTCGAACTCGAATCCGGTCTGGGTCCCATCCCATCTCGAGTAGCGGAACTTGGCCATCGCCTAACGGGCCCGGTAAGTGGCGCGGACGCCCGCCGCGTCCTTGTTGAGTCTCTTGGCGAGATGAAGGCCTTCCAACACGAACTCCGTCGCGCTGGCGATCTGAGCCGCCGAGTCGTCGGATCCCCTCTTGCCTCCCAGATGGGTGACCACGTCGCGCAGGTAGGGCATCTGACCTAGCGAGTCGACGAAGCTCGCCGCGGGAACGTCGTCGCCGGTGTGAACCACGACCCCGCTGTCGAACTCGGCTACCGCGTCACGCAGCTTGTCCTGGCCGACGGTGCTCTTGAACACGGTCAGCACGGCCTGCTGCACGATTCGCTCGACTACATGAGCGTCGCGGCCCTCGTCGATGGTCTCGATCTCCACCTTCCCGGCGGTCGACGAAGCCAGCGACTCCAGGTCGCTGACGCGGGGCACCGCCTCACTCTCGCCCAGACGAAGCGCCCGCCGTACCGAGCTCGCCACGAGCGTCTCGTAGTTCGACACACTCAAGCGGACCGATACACCCGAACGCTGATTGATATGAGCGTTCTGCCGGGCGAGGTGCGAGATCGTCGCCACGATCTCCGACATGTACTGCGGAACTTCGATCCTCACTCCCGGCACCGAGATGGGAAGCGCTTCCTGGCGAACCACCGATATCTCCGTCTCGATGTCGAGGGGGTAGTGGGTGCGGATCTGCGCACCGAACCGATCCTTCAGCGGCGTGATGATCCGGCCACGGTTGGTGTAGTCCTCCGGGTTGGCAGAAGCCACGAGCATCACGTCGAGCGGCAGGCGGATCTTGTAACCCCGCACCTGAACGTCTCGCTCTTCGAGCACGTTCAGCAGGCCGACCTGGATCCGCTCGGCAAGATCGGGCAACTCGTTGATGGCGAAAATGCCGCGGTTCGTGCGCGGCACCAGCCCATAGTGAAGGGTCAGCTCGTCGGCCAGGTACCGCCCCTCTGCGACCTTGATCGGGTCCACCTCGCCGATGAGGTCCGCTATGGACGTGTCAGGTGTCGCCAGCTTCTCGCCAAAGCGGTTGTCGCGGTGCACCCACTCGATCGGCGTGTCCTCCCCCCGTTCGGCGATCAGATCATGGGCATAACGCGACACTGGTTTGTACGGATCGTCGAGAATTTCGGATCCCGCCACGATCGGAATCCACTCGTCGAGCAGTGAGGTGAGGCTGCGAATGATCCGCGTCTTCGCCTGCCCCCGCTCCCCGAGGAAGATGATGTCGTGGCCGGCGAGGAGGGCATTTTCCAGCTGTGGCAGCACCGTTTCCTCGAAACCGAGCACGCCCGGGACCAGGGGCTGGCCCTCGGCGATCCGCCGGGCCGCGTTGCGGCGAACCTCCTCTTTGACCGGGATCGACTCCCAGCCCGAATCTCGCAGCTGCCCGAGGGTCGCAGGTCGTGAGCTCATGCGGCAAAGCTACCCGCCTTCTCGTCCACTACGTCCCCGCCGGTAAATACCTGTTCGCGCATTACGCGGCATTCGGTGATTGAAAAAAATCCCGTCGGGGGTAGAAGGAGATCGCTTGTTTTAGGTAAAAGTTGTGCATGGGGCGAACTGCCTAGTTTGGCAGTAGACCCTTCCAGGACGTCCGTTATCGCGCCGATATAGGGGTCAACATGAACTCGGTCGCTCTTCCAGTCTCAGCAACAGCACCAGCCCTCGGCGCCGAGGTCGACCTGATACGTCAGGCGGCCCGGGGCAACGAGGAATCATTCAGCGAGCTGTACCGGCGCCACAGCCAGACCGCATGGCGCGTCGCTCAAGCGGTCGCCGTCGACCGTGACAGCGCGATCGCCGCTGTCGCCGAGGGCTTTGGGCGTTCGCTTCGCAGCCTTCGGCGCCAGAGCCGGCTCGACTCCGAGACCTACCGGCCGCTGCTTCTGTCGGCTGTCTATAAGGCCGCGATCGACCACCTGCACAGCCACTCGACCCCGACCCCCACTTTCGCCGCCCGTTCGGTTCCCAAGGGCAAGGGAGCTCACTCCAAGGGAGCCAACGCTGCCCTGCTTGAGGCGGCCTTCCGGAGCCTTCCGGAGCGCTGGCGTGCAGCGGTGTGGCTAGGTGACGTTGAGTCCATGGAGGCGGAACGGATCGCGGCGGTTCTCGGCGTGTCCTCGGCGGTGGCCAGCCAGCTCCTCACCCGTGGGCGCAGGGGTTTGGCCGGTCGGTTCGCTCAGGCCCGCCGGCCCGAGCCCGAGCACCTCGGCAGCGCTCTCCGGCCCCTTGCCGCCGCGGTGCCGGCGAACCTCGCCGACGAGGCCGCAGCAAGGTGGAAGGCACTGGTCAGCGACCCCAGCGCCCGTTTCGCCCCTCTCACCGGCTGGATGAACGAGCGGGCCGTTCGCCCACTCTGGGTTTCGGTGGGCGCCCTCATGGGTCTCGGCCTCATCGGGCTAGGCATCGTCGGGCAGAACAGCTCCGTGAACAACGGTGGCGTCGCCACCGGCAGCCTCCCCGGCGCCAACTCGCCTGGCCTCAACCCGCTAGCCAATAGGGGCGGCCTCGGTGGCCTCGCTGGCGGCGTCGGGACGGTCGCACCGAACAGCGGCCTCAACCCGCTCGGGCTGGGGACGTCCGGTAGCGGGGGCTCAGGAGGAGCCACGACCCTCGGCACCAACCCGACCGGCTCCGTCGCCGGCGGCGGGGGATCTGGCGGCGGTGGTGGGAACACGCCGAGCAGTCCTACGAACAGTTCCAACCCCACTCAGCCTCCGGTTCAAACCCCGACGACGCCGAAGCCGACCCAGGGCCAGACGCTGCTCAATTCGCCGGTGGCCAGCGTGACTAACAGCGGCACCACCGCCAACGTCAACGTCAATAGCGCCCCCACCGGCAACGCCGCCACGGTGACGGTCGGATGCAGCAGCGGTGTCGGCCTCACGGTCGGCGGCACCACGCTCGCGGGCTGCGCGCCCGCCGGCCCGCCGCCGCCGCCGGCAAACACGGTCACTGGTCCTCCGTCGGGCGGCCAAAGCAGCGCCACCAATCCGGTCTCGAACGTCACCAAGACGGTAACGAACACGGTCACCGGAATCACCTCCGGCCTCTGAGTTCTCAATAGCGCAGTACCCTCAGGCCCGCATGGACCTGGGAGGGATGTGGTCGGTCGCGCCGTCGGACGACGAGCTGCGCCGGCGACTCGCCGACCCAGACCTGGACGACTCTGACTGGGAGCGCCTTGCCGTTCCTGGGCACTGGCGATCGCACCCGGCTTTCTCCGGTGCTGACGGCCCGGTCGCGTATCGCCACCGTTTCGAAGCTGAGATGCCGGCGGATGGGAGGCGAGCTTTCCTGACCTTCGACGGTGTCTTTTACCAAACGGACGTCTGGCTAGACGGCGAGTACGTCGGTGACACCGAGGGATATTTCTTCCCGCACACATTCGAGGTCACCGAACTTCTGTCAGCGAAGCGCGACCACCTGCTCGCAGTGGAGGTCGCATGCAGCCGGCAGACTGACCTGCGGGCAAAGCGCAATCTGACCGGCGTCTTTCAGCACTGGGATTGCATCGATCCGGATTGGAACCCCGGTGGAATCTGGGCCCCAGTCCGTCTTTTCGAGACCGGAGAGGTTCGGATTCGCAATCTGAAGGTGCTGTGCCGCGACGCCACCGCCGAGACCGCGACCCTGGAGTTCGAGGCGGAGCTCGATACCGTCGCCCAGGCCGAAGTGACCGTATCGACAGAACTTCGCCGGGAAGGCGCGTCGTCGCCGGCGGCTCAGCGCGTCGATTCTCATTCGTTGGCCGCGGGTGACAACCGCGTTCGCTGGAGGGTCGGAGCAGACCGTCCGGACCTGTGGTGGCCTCACGCCCTGGGCGACCAACCTCTGTACGAAGTGAGCGTCGAGGTTCGCGTCAGGGACAACGACGACGTCAGCGATTCGCGCAAGTTGCTGACCGGGCTCCGTCAGGTGAGAGTGCGTAACTTCTTGGCGACGGTCAACGGCGAGCGCGTCTTCCTCAAGGGAGCGAACTACGGTCCGGCGGCGCGGGCGCTGGCGGAAGTTACCCGTGAGGATCTGGTTCGGGACGTCTCCCTCGCGAAGGATGCCGGCCTGGACCTGCTTCGCGTCCACGCGCATGTCAGCCGCGCGGAGTTGTACGAGGCCGCCGACCGCGCAGGCGTCTTGTTGTGGCAGGACATGCCGCTCCAGTGGGGCTACGGGCAAGTGCGCAGGCAGGCGGTAAACCAGGCGCGCGAGGCGGTCAACTTCCTTGGCCATCACCCTTCCATCGCACTGTGGTGCGCCCACAACGAACCACTCGCGTTGGAGCTGACGCCTGGCACCGCGCTGGCGCCGAGAACGGTCGCGAGATTGGTGGCGGGTCAGGCTCTCCCAAGCTGGAACAAGACCGTCCTGGACCGTTCGATCCAGCGGGCGCTGGAGCGGTCCGACGGATCGCGCGAAGTGGTGGCTCACTCCGGGGTGCTGCCGCACCCGGCGTGGGGAACGGACAGCCATTTCTATTTCGGCTGGTACCACGGACACGAGCGTGACTTCCCCGGAGCGCTCGCGCGGCTGCCGGTGCTCGCTCGATTCGTGAGTGAGTTCGGGGCGCAGGCGGTGCCTGAAACGGCGTCGTTCATGGAACCCGAGCGGTGGCCGGATCTTGACTGGACGCGTCTCGAGGAGCACAACAGCCTTCAGCGCGAGATATTCGAACGAAGGGTTCCGCCTGCGGACTACGTGACATTCGACGATTGGAAGCGGGCAACCCAGGAGTACCAGGCACTCGTTCTGCGTCACCACATCGAAACGCTGCGTCGCTTGAAGTACCGACCGACAGGCGGGTTCTGCATGTTCATGCTCAGCGATTCGCAGCCGTCGGTCAGCTGGTCGGTGCTCGACCACGACCGGATCCCAAAGGCCGGCTACCGCGCGCTTGCGGCGGCGTGCGCTCCTGTCATCGTCGCCGCCGATCGTCCCGATGCGTCCTATCGGCCCGGAAGCCATATCGCCCTTGACATCCACGCGGTCAGCGACCTGCGGAACCCGCTGACAGATGTGGTTGCGAAGGTCGTTTTGAGCTGGCCGGGCGGCCAGCGATCGTGGCGTTTCGCCGGCGATGTCCCGCCGGACTCGTGCGTTCGCATCGGAGCGATCGCTGCATCAATCCCCCCCGAGGCGCCCAATGGCGAGCTACGGCTGGATCTTGCGCTGCGCTGGGACGGCGGCGAAGCAAAGAACGGCTACACGAGCCGAATCGCTTCGTGAGTAGCCGACGGCAGGGCCCGCCAGAAGCATTCCGGGATCCAACACGGCGGGACGGCGGGACCTTTTTTCGCAAAAAGGCACCTATCAGGTGCCCAATCGCAAAGAAACGCTCTGCGCAGGCCCCGAGTGCCTCGGACAAAAGCGGTCAAAGTCGCACTAATCGGGGCGGGTCCGAACACGGCAACCCCGCGCCCCAAGCGACCCGCATCGCCGCGACCTGTCGTCGGTACTTATGCGATTCACGGACAGTTCTGCTCTAGCGTCATCCGGCGAAGGATCACCGACCCGACGTATCGAATAGTGATTGCGGAAGGTCCAAGAAATGAGCGAACGCACCACAAAAGACAGCAACCGCTCGACGAACGGTAAGGCCAAGGCGAAGGTCGCGGCTGCACGCCGGCGATCCGAGCCGCGACTAGGAGAACTCGAGTTTTCGGAGTGGTACGAGACACCAGTGTTCGAGCCAAGTAACGAAGAGCGGATAGAGACGATGGCAACGGGCGGACGGGCTCCGTCGCGTTTGGTAGCCCGGGTTGTGCTGGCAGCCGGGGCACGCCGCGAGCGGCGCCGGGCAGAGCGTCAGCACCAAGAGCCCAATCGCGAAGAGAGCGTCCAATCGGTCGCCGGGTCACCAGCGCCGGCTGCCCCCGCGGCGGCACCTGAACCCGCACCCGAATCCGCGCCCGAACCCGCGCTTGCCGCCGTCACCTCGCCCGCACCAGAACCTGCAGCCGTTGCTGCCGAGGTCACCTCGCCGGAGTTGGCGCCGGACCCGGTGGCGGTCGCAACTGCGGTAATGGACGATCCGGTACCACGGAGCCCAGAGATTTCAACGGAACCGATTGTCGAAGCCCTCGAACCGCCGCCTGCCTTGACGGCAGACGACGGCCCCGAACTTCGCGAGCCCGACCCCGAACTTCCCGCCGCCGCCGCCACCGCCGCGACCGCCGCCAGCGCCGCACCCCCCACCCCTGCCGCCCCCGCCCCCGCTCCCGCCGAAGCGACCGGGCCGGAACCCGTCTTGATCCCGGAGCTCGTCGACCGGCCAGGGTGGCGCAGGAAGGCCAGCGATCTGCTCGACCGCTGGGCGGAAAAAGAAGTCGCCGTCGCCACCAAACTCGACGAGGCACTGGCGCCGGCGATCCCGTGGACAAGGAAGCCGGCCCACTCCCGCCGTCACCGCAGCTCTTGAGGTCGGGCGCGGCAGGCGGCAGCGACGTCCCTGCTGGTAGAACCAACCTTCACGATGCCAAGGTTCCTGTCCGCTGAGTGGTTCGACGCGGTTCGCCAGCACTCCGGGCACACGGCACCAGTCCAGCCACGCCAGGAAGGCCGCACCGGCCAAACCGAGCCGGCCGGTGACAAACACCCCGGCGCCCACGCCCACCACAGCATCCACGGGCCCAGCCCCGATCGGCTCGTGCTGGAACAGGTTGTCATCGGATCACCCGACGGCAACGTCCGGTATTTCGTAGTCGTCGAAAACGGACAAGCCCGAATCGCAGAACCCGGCTTCGCCCGCCAGACCGCGGATCTGACGATCACCACCGACTGGACTACCGCAACCGCGATGGCCAAGGGTGTACTCGCCACCCAGGCTGCGCTTATGCAAGGCCGGCTCCGGGTTCGCGGAGACATGGCCAAACTTGCCGGCCGAGCCGGCGATCTCGCCGGCCTGGACCCGGTTCCCGAGGCGGTTAGGAAGGCCACCACCTACTAGAAACAGGAACGGCCGTTGCCGCGGCAACGCCCAGTTACCGGGCACATTTGTTCGCAGGCATTGCATCTTTTGGATCGCCGCCACGCCGGGGTATCCTCATCCATCTATCTATCGGGGAGGTAGCGCTAGTGACCCTGTCGGACGTGATCGACGACGGCTTCCTGGCTCGATACCGGGCGTTGCTTGACGCCGAGGACGAAGCCTTTGACGAACTGGAGCACGCGTTCGAGGAAGGCGACAGAGCACACTTCGACAAGGATCTGTGCGCGTGGCGCCAGGCGGTCGAGAAGAAGCTCGGCTACCTGCACCGCCTGGGCGTGGTGCTGCCGCCCACGATCAGCGCCTAACCAGCTCTCCGAATCTTCAGCCGGCCGCCGGTTCAACCCGCCGGCGCGGAGACCCATCCGGCGAGTCGCGGTCCGGCGCCGGCCAAGCCATAACCTGGCCGCGCACGACCAGGAGAACGTCTGTCCCGGGAGCCGGCGCTCCAGGCCCGGTCACCCTGATCAGTAGGCGCGACAACGGCTCGCCGCTGACCGTGTGCGCAGTCAAAACCGCGTCATGCCCGAAGAACAACCTCTCGTCCACGTGCGCCGGGATCCCCCCGCCGGCTGGCACCGCGTTACGGGTGCGGGCTTCTATCTGCTCGGGACGCACGAGCACCGTCGCGGCGCTTCCCGGATGAGCCCAGCCGCCCGAGGCCCCTTCTTGCAGCACCAGCCGGCCGAGGCAGGTGGACACCACACCTCCGCCCTCGACCTTGCCGGGAAGCAGGTTGGCCTCGCCGAGGAACGCGGCCACCTCGGCATCGACCGGCCGGCGGTACAGCTCCTCCGGCCTGGCCTGGGCGACGATCCGCCCCTGGCGAAGGATCGCGACCCGGTCCGACACGGACAACGCCTCGTCCTGATCGTGAGTGACCAGGACGGCGGTGGTCCCCCGGTCTCGCAGGATCTGGATCACGTCCCGGCGAACCGCCGCGCGCAGCGCGGCATCGAGGGCGGAGAACGGCTCGTCCAGCAGCACCAATTCCGGCTGGACCGCCAGGGCACGCGCCAACGCGACGCGCTGCTGCTGCCCGCCGGACAGTTCGTGCGGGTACCGCCGCTCCAGTCCGGTGAGGCCGACCATGTCGAGGAGTGATTCGACAGCCTTGCGGTCGAATCGCCGTCCCAATCCGAACGCGACGTTGGCGCCGACCCTCAGGTGCGGAAAAAGAGCGCCGTCCTGCGGCACGTACCCGATCCTCCGTCGTTCAGGCGGAACGGATCTACGGCTGTCGTCGACCGCGACGCCTCCCACGCGCACAATGCCGGATTCGACTCTCTCGAAGCCGGCGACGACCCGGAGGAGGGTGGTCTTGCCGCTACCCGACGCACCGAGCACCGCGATCACCGAGCCGGCCTCGACTTCTAGGTCCACGCCGTCGAGGACGCGGTTGGCACCGTAGCTGTGTCGTACATCGCGAAGCTCGAGTGTGTTCACTGGCTGGCCTCTGCGGGATGGCGGTCAAACCACATCGTAAGGATGTAGCTTGGCACCGCGGCCAGTGCGACCATCACCACCGCGTACGGCGCGGCCGCACCGTACGCAGCGTTGGTCTGGTAGGCCCAGAACTGCGTGGCGAGCGTCTGGACGCCGGTCGGCACCAGCAGCAAGGTTGCGGTGAGTTCTGTGACCGCGGAAAGGAACACGAGAGAGAACCCCGCCGCCAATCCCGGGGCTACCAGCGGCAGGGTCACCCGGAGCATGGCTCCGAGTCGCCGCTCTCCCAGTGACCGTGCGATTTCTTCGAGGCGCCGCGGCGCTTGGGCGACCGACGCCTTGACGCTTATGAGGGCCAGCGGGAAGAAGAGAATCGCGTACGCGGCGACGAGAAGGCTCGACGTCAGGTACAGCGAATGGGCGAAGTGGGTGGTGAAGTAGATCAGCGCGAGCGCGATGACCAAGCCGGGCAGGGACTGCACGAGATAGGTGCTTCGCTCGATGATCAGAGACGTTGGCGAGCGGTGACGGACGACCAGCAGCGCGACCGGTAGGGCGAGCAGGGTGGCGATCAGTCCCGCTCCTGCACTGTAAGCAGCGGAGTGGGCGAGGGAACCCCACACGGACGATCCAGGCAGGGTCGTCGCGTGGCTTGCCGCCATCCAGTAGGTGAGCGTCCCAACCGGCAGCCCGAGGCCTGCTCCCGCGATGAGCGCGAGAACCCCGGTCGCGACGGCCTTTTGGCGTCCCCGTAGGCGGCGCCGGCCGAACGGGCGGGCCGCGCCGCCGCTGGCCCTGCTGAGCCTCCCGCGCGTGCTCATACCGGCCTCGCCGATCAGAACGATGATCCCGATCAGAACAAGGACCAACGACAGGCCCGACGCCCCGGCGGGGTCGAACCCGTTCTGCAGCTGGCCGAAGATCGTCGTGGTGAACGTCTGGAAGCCGACGATTTCGAACGCGCCGTATTCGGCGAGAAGCGCCAAGCACACGACCAGGCAGCCTCCCGTGACCGCCGGCCTGATCTGGCGGAGGGTCACCCGTATGAATGTTTGCAGCGGACCAAGACCGAGGCTCCGTGCGACCTCTTCCTCCGCGGGGTCGGACCTCCTCAACGCGGCCGCCACAGGCAGGTAAACCAGCGGATACAGCGCCAGCGTCATGACGAGCAACGCCCCGCCGAACCCGCGGATCGCCGGCGCTATCGAATGCCACGAGTAGCCGACGACGAAGTCGGGGATCGCGAGCGGCAACACGATGAGCACCGCCCACGCCTTGCGGAACGGGAGGTTCGTCCGCTCGATGATCCACGCCGATGCGGTGCCGAGAATCGCCGCACCCGCACTGACGCCGGCGGCGAGTTCGATCGTGTTGACGAGAAGCACTCGGGTGAGGCGCCGGAAGAGGAGGCGGAACACGTCGTGCCAGCCGGCGTGCGCGGCGTTCAGCACCAGGAAGAGGAGAGGCAGCAGCACCACAACCGCGATCAGCGCGCTGAGCCCGAGCAGCCCCCAAGGAAACTGGGATCTTGTGCCGTTTCGCCGGGTTGGAACAGCGATCGCCACGGCCTCCGCTTCCCTCCTCAGATGAGCTGCGCCTGCTGCAACAGGCGCAGCGCCACCGAGCCGTCACCGAGCTGAGCGACCGTTATCGGCGCGGGTTGGAGCTGCGAGAACGGTTTGAGCCCGGCCGGATCTCCAACGCCGGGCCGCAGCGGATACTCGAAGCTGTTGCTCGACAACAGGGCGTGTTGTCCCGCCTGTGACACCAAGAAGCCGACCAGCTGGTCCGCTTCCGCCTTGTGACGGCTCGACTTGAGCACGCTTGCACCCGAGATGTCGATGACGTAACCGGGATCACCCGCCGACAAGAAACCGATCTGCGACTGCAGCCGCGCGGTTCCGACGTTCTTGGCCGTCCGGTACCAGTAGTAGTGGTCGACGACGCCGAGTTCAGCTTGGCCGCGGTTGACGTCGGCGGTGACCGTTTCGTTGTCCGGGTCGATGTGGCCCGACGCGTTGGACTTCACGGCTTTGAGCCACTGAAGGGCGGCCTGCTCCCCCTCGGCGAGGGCGACCGACGTGACGATCGGCTGGAAGTCCGGCTCGGTCGGGGCGAGCGCAAGCTTGCCTTTCCAGCGCGGGTTGGCGAGGTCGAGGATCGACGTCGGGACCTGTCCCGTCGCCAGCTGGGACGTGTTGTAGACCAGGACGCTCACCCGCGCAGAGAAGCCGACCCAGTCGCCTGCGGGCGAGTTGTACCTCGCCGGGACGACCGACAGCGCGCTCGCGGGCACCGGGGCGAGGAGCCCCTTGCCCTGCAAGAACATGAGCGCCGGCGAATTCTCGGTCAGGACGACGTCGGCAGGAGAACTCGACCCCTCCTGCTGGATCTGCTGAACGAGGGCGTTCTCGTCGCCGCTCCGCGCGTTTACGCGGATGCCGGTCTGCCGCTCGAAGGCCGTGATCTCGGCCTGGGTCGTTTCTGCGTGCTGCCCGCTGTAGAGAGTGATCGACCCTGACGATCCCGGCTTCGAGGTCCCTCCACAGGCAACCAGCACCCCGGCACCAAGCACGACAGCAGCCGCTGCGGCCAAGAACCGGAGGGCCGGCCTTTGGAGCATCCCGACAGTTTCCCAGGCGCTAGGCATGCTTCACAACTTTTCTTAGGGACGCCGAAGATTCTACCGGCCTTCGGTCAGGAGGCGACTGCCGGGGCGGCCGAATCAGACCCGGTTTGGCCGGCCGCCGGGTGGCCTGAGAAGCCGGCCCCGGCGTAACGTCGAACCCGTTTCAACACCCGCCGGCATGCCGGCCGCCAGCCCGGAGGCTCCATAAACACATGTCCGTCAGCCCCATACGTGTAGCAGTGACCGGCGCCGCCGGGCAGATCGGCTACAGCCTGCTCTTCAGGATCGCCAGCGGGGCGCTGCTCGGCCCCGACCAGCCCGTGATCCTTCAGCTCCTGGAGATCACGCCTGCGCTGGGCGCCCTGCAAGGAGTGGTCATGGAGCTCGACGACTGCGCTTTCCCGCTGCTGGCGGGCATCACCACATCAGACGATCCGAACGTCGCTTTCGGAGACGCCAACATCGCCCTCCTGGTTGGCGCCCGACCGCGAAGCAAGGGGATGGAACGCAAGGACCTACTCGAGGCCAACGGAGCGATCTTCACCGTCCAGGGCAAGGCGTTGTCGGACAACGCCGCGGACGACATTCGCGTGCTCGTGGTCGGAAACCCGGCCAACACCAACGCTCTCATCGCGATGCACAACGCGCCCAATATCCCGCGCGAGAGGTTCACCGCGATGACCCGCCTTGATCAGAACCGGGCGAAGGCGCAGCTCTCCGCCCGTTCCGGGCGCCCGGTCACCGAGGTCACCAACCTCACCATCTGGGGCAACCATTCCGCGACCCAGTACCCCGACATCTTCCACGCCAAGATCGGCGGCCGGCCGGCAAAGGACGTCATCGCCGACGACGCCTGGGTGGAGAAGGAGTTCATCCCCGCGGTGCAGCAGCGCGGCGCCGCAATCATCGAGGCGCGAGGCGCGTCGAGCGCTGCGAGCGCTGCGAGCGCTGCGATAGATCACGTGCGCGACTGGATGGGTGGATTTGGGAACGGTGACTGGACGTCGATGGCGATCCCGTCGGACGGCTCCTACGGCGTTCCCGAGGGACTCATGTCGTCGTTCCCGGTGACGACGTCTGGCGGCCAATACCGGGTGGTGCAGGGACTCGATATCGACGATTTCTCACGGACGCGAATCGACGCGTCGGTTGCAGAGCTCGGCGAGGAGCGCGACGCGGTACGCGAGCTTGGCCTCATCGGCTGAGGCCAGACCGCCTTATAGACGGTCGACGATCGCGCTTATAGGCGGTCGATGATCGCGCTTGCGAACTCCGAGGTCTTGACCTCGGTGGCGCCCTCCATCTGGCGTGCGAAGTCGTAGGTGACGATCTTGTCGGCGATGGTCGCCTCGAGGGCGCGGACGATGTCGTCCGCCGCTTCCTGCCAGCCGAGATGCTCGAACATCATCACTCCGGAAAGGAGCACCGACCCGGGGTTTACCTTGTCGAGCCCGGCGTACTTCGGCGCGGTCCCGTGGGTGGCTTCGAAGATCCCGTGACCGGTCACGTAGTTGATGTTGGCGCCAGGGGCGATGCCGATTCCGCCGACCTGCGCTGCCAGGGCGTCTGAGAGGTAGTCGCCGTTCAGGTTGGTGGTGGCGATGACGTCGAACTCGTCCGGTCGGGTGAGGACCTGTTGCAACGTGATGTCGGCAATGGCGTCCTTGACGAGGATCCGGTCGCCGGGCTCGCCCTTCGAGTCCTCCCAGCTGACCGCCACGTCGGGGAATTCCTCGCGCACGAGCTCGTAACCCCACGTGCGGAACGCGCCTTCGGTGAACTTCTGGATGTTGCCCTTGTGAACGAGGGTGACCGACTTGCGGCTGTTCTTGACCGCGTAGTTCATCGCTGCGCGGATAAGACGCTTCGACCCTGACTCCGACACCGGCTTGATGCCGACACCGCTGTCGGGGCGGATGTCCCAGCCGAACTCGTCGTGGAGGAGCTGGATCATCCGCTTGGCCTCGGCGGTGTGCGCCTGGACCTCGAGTCCGGCGTAGATGTCCTCGGTGTTCTCGCGGAATATCACCATGTCGACCAGGTCGGGGCGCTTCACCGGCGAAGGAACACCTTCGAACCACCGCACCGGGCGCAGGCAGACGTAGAGGTCCAGGATCTGCCGGAGCGCCACGTTCAGCGAGCGAAAGCCACCGCCGATCGGAGTGGTCAGCGGGCCCTTGATCCCGATCAGGTACTCGCGAAAGACGTCGACGGTCTCCTCGGGGAGCCAGTCACCGGTCTCGTTGAACGCCTTCTCACCGGCGAGCACTTCGCGCCACGAGATCTTCTTGCCGTGCTTTGCGGCCGCAGCGTCGAGAACGGTCCTGGCCGCCGGCCAGATGTCCACGCCCGTCCCGTCACCCTCGATGAAAGGGATGATCGGCTCGTCAGAGACTTTGAGGGTGCCGTCGGCAGCCATGGTGATCTTGTCGGCCATGGCGCAAGAGTACCGGGGCGACACCTCACACTGTCCCGGTGCACGGAACGCCGATAGGGGGTGCACACGAGACTGTCCCGGGGGGCACCTCACACACTCCCTACCGCGGCGTCACGCTCCCTGCAATAATCATTTTGTGGGCAACTGGGCGCTAGGCCCGGTCAAACTGCTCGGGCGCGACGATGCGCTCGCAGCCGCAGAAGCCGGACTGGCTAGGGGCGGCGGGGTCATGTTGATGGGCTCCCCCGGGGTAGGCAAGACGGCGCTGATGCGCGCCGTCCTCGGAGGTCTGCGTGAAGACGCCCACGCTCGGGTTCTGTGGTTGATGGCGCACGCCTCCGGACCCGACATCCCCTTCGGGGCGTTCGCGCCGCACGTTCCCGAGGTGGTCGGGGTTCCCGGCGCTCGACCGGAGCCCTTTTTCCTCCTTCAGACCATCCGCCAAGCAGTGATCGAAAGCGCCGGGAGCCGAGACCTGACCCTCGCCGTCGACGATGCCCACTGCCTGGACAGTGCGTCGGCGACCCTCCTGTTCCAGCTGATCTCGACCGGGAGCGCCAAAGCGCTGATCGCCGCCCGGGCAGGCGAGGCGCTGGCACCCCCGCTGCGGTCGCTCTGGAAGGAGGGTCTGGTCGAGCGGATCGACCTGGGACCGCTCGACAGGGACGAGACGCTGGAGCTGGCCGAGAACCTGCTCGGGGACGCCGCCGACGGTGAGCTGAGCGAGGCTCTATGGGAGACCAGCGGCGGCAATCCCCTTTACCTCAGCGAGCTGATCCTTTCGGGGACCGATGCCGGCAGGATCGCCAAGGAGCGCGGCGTATGGTGCCTGGTCGGGGGGCTGACCATCGGGCCCCGCCTTCAGGAGCTGCTCGACGAGAGGCTGAGCGCCCTGGACGAGGACCTTCGGGACTCGCTCGAAGTGATCGCCTTCGCCGACCCGGTTCCGTCCCAGGCCCTCGAACGGGTGGTGCCGGAGCAACACCTCGAGAACCTTCAGCGAAACGGTCTTGTGGTGATCGACGCCGGCGCCGGCGAGAAGTACGTCCGGATGAGCCATCCCCTCTACGGAGAGCTGATACGGGGCCGGCTGCCCGATGTCCGCGCGGACGAGCTGCGACGGCTGCTTGCCGACGCATTCGAAGACGCCGGCCTGCTCCAGGGGGATTTCCTGAGGGTGGCCTCCTGGCGCCTCGAATCCGGCGGAACGAAAGATCCCGAATTCCTGCTGGAAGCAGCGGTCAGGGCCTCCGCCCGTTTCGACTGGTCCTTGGCAGCTCGGTTCGCCCGAGCGGCCGTCGACTCGGACGGCGGGACCGCCTCCCGGATAGCTCTCGCCGACGCGCTGGCTCGCCTGGGTCGTCCCGACGAGGCGCTCAACGTTCTTGGGAGCTGTGCCAGTAAGAGTGACGAGGAACGGGCGCGCCTGGCGGTGTTGCGCGCATCGGCGATGTTCTGGGGACTCGGCGACTGGTCGCAGGCCAACCGGACCCTGGAGGACGCGGAGCAAGCCCTCGAGGACACATCGGAGAAGACTTGGGTCGCCGGCGTGAGGGCGGGGATGCTCAACTTCATCGGCAGGCCCGACGTCGCGGCCGGCGCAAGCCGGCCCCTGCTCGACGTTCCCCACCTGTCATCGAAGGCGCGGCTCGCTGCGGGATACGCGTTGTCGACTGCGCTCGCATGGGGCGGTCTGACCGATCAAGCGTTGCGCGTGCTCGACGCGTTCCGGCCGAGCGAACCCGGCGGTGTCTCAGCCGCGCCGCTCGGAATCGACTGGCCGCTTCTCGTCAGGACCAGCGCGTATAGGACCGCCGGGAGGGTCCGGGACACCGAGGAACTGGCCCGCGACGAGTACGCCCTCGCGCTCCAGATGCACAACAACGAAGCCAAGGCGGTCGCTACCGGCGCGCTCGCATGGGTAGCGCTCGTGAGAGGACAGCTACCCCTCGCCGTGCTGCGGTGTCGCGAGGCGATCGCAGCAAACGATTCGACGGCCGCGGGGGACGCGACCGTCGGCCGGCGGCTCCTGTTGTGCCTGCTCGTCGAGGCCCTCGCTCTTTCGGGAGACGCGCTCGGGGCGGCCAGTGTTCTCGCCGAGGCGCGCTCCGAGATACGTATTTCTGAACGGTGGATGGTCCCCCGCCTTTGGATCGCCCGGGCTTGGGTTGCCGTGGGACGAGGGGAGGTAAGCAGTGCATTGCC
Source organism: Acidimicrobiales bacterium (assembly GCA_036378675.1). NCBI lineage: Bacteria > Bacillati > Actinomycetota > Acidimicrobiia > Acidimicrobiales > Acidimicrobiales bacterium. Next base: position 41,275 of record DASUWA010000005.1, on the reverse strand, counting down.
CGAACTCAACACCGCGATCGACGAAGCCCGGAGAGGTGGCCACGTCGCCCATGAGGAGGTCGCGCTGCTCGCCCGATTGCGACTCAGCGGATCGGGTGGTGCCGACGAAGGGACGGTGAGACGGGTCCAGGAGCTGGCCTCCTGGGTGGAGGGCGATCTCATCCAAGTCATGGCGGCTCACGCGCGGGCGCTGGCGGACCGGTCGGCCGACAGGCTCGACTCCGTCGCGGAGCAGTACGAACTTCTCGGTTTGGGTCTGTACGCAGCGGAGACCGCTGCGCAGGCCAGCCAGGCCCATGCGCAGGCTGGGCAGCCTCGCCGCGCGGCGGCGTCGGCTTCAAGGGCCCAGTCGTTGCTGAGCGGACCCGAATCGGCGCGCCCGGTGACGCTTCAGCTGGCATCGGCGCCCGCGTCCCTCACCCGGCGCGAGAGGGAGGTCGCCCTCCTCGCGCGGAGCGGGATGTCCAGCCAGGCGATCGCAGCCCGGCTCCACCTTTCGACCAGGACGGTCGACACCCATCTGGCGCGCGTCTACTTCAAGCTCGGCATCAGCCGGCGCTCGGAGCTCGGGGACGCTCTGGGGATGGACGATTCGGCTGCGGGATTCGAGTCGCCGACCGGCTGAGCCCAGAAGACGACCCGGTCAACTTGTTTTCGCGCTGGCCGAAACCCGGGTTTCGCTTGGAGCCGGAGTCGCCTTTCGATCAAAACGGAAATTTGGGTTCCCGTTGATATTCCGATGATCCGGCGCGGCTAACTTTTTCGCCGGCAGTACCCGGGGGCAGGTTCTTCGGGGCGGGAAAGGAATCATGCAGCAGAAGTCACGCCGCGCGGCATCGGGCGCGCCCACGAGGTCTCGCCGCCGCGCCCATCGCGCAGCGAAACGCGGCGTTTTGCAGGGTATTTCGTCGATCGCCGAAAACTCCGGTTCCGCCGCAATGGTCGGGGTTTTGGCTCTCGCGGGGGCGACGACGGTGTCGGGAGTCGCCGGCGCGGTGATCCTGGCGCAGCCGGCGACCGCGTCGACGGTCATTGGTGGATGCCTGGCGCCTCTCGTGAATTGCGCCGCGGGAAAGTCGACCTCGGTCCAGGCGGCCTCCGTGCCGGCGCCGGTCGCGCCGGGATCCCAGGGCGCCGCCACCGGCCCGCAGCTGGCGCCCCTGCCGCCCGCCCCTGTCAACCAGAGGTCGATCTCCTACGTTCCTGACCGCCCGATGTCGGGGATCATCAACGTTTCCGGAACCGGCTACCGCCTGGTTGGCAGCGACGGCGGCGTGTATTCGTTCGGCGCGCCCGACACCGCGACCCTTCTGGGCACCTGGCTCAACGGCCGGATCGTCGGATCCGCGACCAACGGGTCGAGCGTCTGGCTCGCAGGGTCGGACGGAGGCGTGTTCACCCTCGGCGGCGCGGGTTTCTTCGGCTCGGAGGGCGGCGTAAAGCTCAACGGCCAGATCGTCGGCATGGCGGCGACGCCCAGCGGCCACGGCTACTACCTCGTCGGCCGAGACGGCGGGGTGTTCACCTTCGGCGACGCTCGGTACTTCGGATCGATGGGAGGCCACCGTCTGAACGGCCAGGTCGTCGCCATGGCGGTCGACCCGGCGACCGGCGGTTACTGGCTGGTCGGCTCGGACGGCGGCATCTTCGCCTTCAACGCACCGTACTTCGGATCGCTGGGAGGCGAGAAGCTGAACGGCCGGATCGTGGGCATCTCGGCCACCCCCTCCGGGAACGGCTACTACCTCGTCGGAAGCGACGGCGGGGTGTTCACTTTCGGCGGAGCCCCCTACTTCGGATCGCTTGGAGGCCGGAAGCTGGGCGGTTCAGTCGTCGGCGTGGCCACCACCCAGTCGGGCAACGGGTACTGGTTGGCCGGAAGCGACGGGGGCGTGTTCACCTTCGGCGACGCCCCGTTCTACGGATCGGCTGTCGCCCCGCCTCCGCCGCCTCCCATGCCGCCCGTTCCCCTACCCGCTCCGCTGGCCTCGGTTGCCCCTTCCGGCCTGGTCGTGCCGCCCGGCTCTACGGGCATGGACATCTCCCGCTATCAATGCGGGGCGATTCCCGGCGGGCACTTCGCCATCTCGGTCGTCCAGGTCACCGGTGGGGCCTTGAACTGGCCGGCCAATCCTTGTTACGCGGCCGAGGCCGCTTGGGCGGGACCCAACCTTCAGTCGTACATCTTCATGGACGGCCTGCCCAACCCACTACCTCCCGAAGCGATGAGCGGTCCCGCCGGAGTGTGCGGGTCGAACGGCGCGTGCCTGGCCTACAACTACGGCTGGTTCTGGGCAGACCACTGGGTCGCCTATTCGAACTCGCTCGGGTTTCACGCACGGCAATGGTGGCTCGACATCGAGACAGGATCGGGCTGGAGCGACGCGGGGACCAACGATCAGGTGATCCGGGGAGCCCTCGACGCGTTGCGGCGCAGCGGCGCTCCCTATGGCATCTACTCGAGCCCCCGGCAGTGGGGCATCATCACGGGCGGCTGGTCCATCCCGGGTATCCAGATCTGGGTGCCCGGAGCCGGGAACCTCTCAGGTCCCGGGTTCACGGCCACGTCTTTCTGCGGCGACCCCTCCGAGAGGTTCGCCGGCGGGGTGTTGCGCTACGTCCAGTACGGCTACAAGGGCGGCTTCCCGGGCTCCTGGCCCGGCCCTCCATCTCGCTACGACCTCGACTACGCCTGCTGAAACACCGAACAGGGACACCGGCCGGGCGGAAGCCTTAACGCCCGGCAGGATCAAAGGATCGCCGATGCTCCGAGCCCGAGATTGGTGTAGATGTCGCGCGTCGCTTGCGACGTGTTGAGCGTGTAGAAGTGCAGCCCCGGGGCGCCCGCGTCGAGGAGGTCCTGACACAGCTTGGTGGCGATCTCGATGCCCGCAGCCTTCACGGATTGGGGATCGCCGGCCGACTCGAGCACCTCCACCACCTCTGGCGGGACGGGCGCGCCCATGCGGGCCATGCGCGGCACCGCGGTGAGGCTGGTGATCGGCATGATTCCCGGAAGCACCGGCTTCGAGACATCTCGCGCGGCGAGGTCCTCGAGAAGCGACAGGTACTCGTCGAGCCGGAAGAAGAACTGCGTGACGCCGAAGTCGGCGAGCCGCATCTTTTCCGCGAGGCGGTCGCGATCCGTCCGCATGTCCGGCGAGCGTGGATGCCCGGCAGGATGCGCAGCAACTCCGACGCAAAAGCCGCCGATCGCATTCGCCAACTCCACAAGCTCGATCGCATGAGCCAGCTCGCCCTCGACTGCGTCGGGGTCCGTAGGAGGGTCCCCACCGAGCGCCATCAGATTCTCGACACCGGCCTTGCGGAACTCGACGAGTATCTCGGCCAGCTCGAGCCTGGTGTGCGCGACGCAGATCAGGTGCGCCATCGGGTTCAAGGTCGTGGTCCGCAGCATGCCGACCACCAGATCGTGCGTTCGCTGCCGGGACGACCTGCCGCCCCGGTAGGTGACCGACACGAACGACGGTTTCAGCGGCTGTAGCTCCATCAGGGTCTGGACCAGCCGAGCGTGCTCCTCGTCGTTCTTCGGGGGGAAGAACTCGAACGAGTAGGTGCGGCCCGCGGCGAGCAGGTCGGCTATCCGGGACATGCGAGAAGGTTAGTGGGGTTAGGCGACGTGCAACCGGTCGACTAGCGTCATCCTGTGATCGAGGAGACTCCGCGTCTGGGCGTGCTTGCGTCGGGCTCCGGCACGGTTTTGGCTGCCATCCTGGACTCCGGCTTGGCGGTGTCGGCGGTGATCCTCGATCGGCCTTGCCGGGCGGGCGACTTGGCCCGGGAGGCTCGAATCGACGTCGAAGTGGTCGAGCGGGAGAGCTTCGGCAAGGACTTCGACCGCGTCGCTTACACCAATCGCGTTATCGACGCCCTAAAGCGGCACCAGATCGACGTCGTCGCGATGGCCGGGTTCGGGACGGTCCTTTCGAGCGACATATTCGCCGTCTATCCCGGTAAAATTCTGAACACTCATCCTGCTCTTCTGCCGGCGTTCAAGGGGTGGCACGCCGTGCGCGACGCCCTCGAAGCGGGGGTGAAGGTCACCGGTACGACAGTCCACGTCGCCACCGAGGATGTCGACGCCGGACCGATCCTCGCCCAAGAGGCGGTGAGGGTGGAACCCGGCGACACCGAAGAGACACTTCACGAACGGATCAAGCAAGTGGAAAGACGGCTCTACCCGGAGACGATCCGCATTTTTCTGAACGACATGAAAGGAGCCCCGCAGTGAGGGTCCTGCTCTCGGTCTACGACAAGACCGGCTTGGAAGACTTCGCCAGGGATCTGGTCGAGCTGGGTCACGAGTTGATCGCCAGCGGAGGCACGGCAAGTGCCCTCGGCGCGGCTGACATCCCGCATAAGACGGTCGAGTCGATCACCGAGGCGCCGGAAATGCTGGGCGGTCGGGTGAAGACGCTGCACCCTCGGCTGCACGGAGGGATCCTCGCCGACCTTTCGAAGACCGACCACGTCGCCGACCTCGAGCGCCAGTCGATCGAGCCGATTGGGATGGTTGTCTGCAACCTGTACCCGTTCACCTCTAAGCCGTCCATCGAGCTGATCGACGTCGGGGGTCCGACGATGGTGCGGGCGGCCGCTAAGAACTGGGCTCATGTCGCGTCGGTCGTGGACCCCGACGACTACGCGTCCGTGCTCGACGATCTCCGGGCGAACGGTGAGGTTTCAGAAGATCGTCGCCGGCGGCTGGCGGCCAAGGCGTTCGCCCACACAGCTGCCTACGACGCCGAGATCGCGAACTGGTTCGCCAGGAACGAAGCAGGGCAGGACAACGACCTGCCCGCGACGGTCCATCTCGCCCTCGAACAGGCTCAGGTGCTTCGCTACGGCGAGAATCCGCACCAGCGCGGCGCCCGTTACCGCGAGATCGGCCACACCAGCTGGTGGGATGGCGTGGTGCAGCACGGCGGGATGGAGTTGTCGTACCTGAACCTCTACGACGCGGACGCGGCGTGGAGACTTGCGCACCAGCTCGAAGATCTCGGGGCTGTTGCAGCGGTCGTGGTGAAGCACGCCAATCCTTGCGGCGCGGCCGTGTCCGACGATGCGCTCACCGCGTATGACAAGGCGTTCGAGGGCGACCCGATGTCGGCGTTCGGCGGCATCGTCGCGCTGACTCGCCCGGTGACCGAGGAGGTCGCCGCCGAGATGGTCGGCAACGCCAAGGCGGATGTCCTCATCGCTCCCGGCTACGACGACGCCGCGCTGGCGCTATTCGCCGCCAAGCGCAAGAACATGCGGGTACTCTCCGCGCCGCCTCCCGGGACCGACTCCTTGCACCTTCGCCAGATCGGGGGTTCATGGCTGGTCCAGGACCCCTACGAGTTCCGATCCGGCCGGGACAGCTGGAGGATCGTCACGAAGGCCCAGCCGACAGACGACAACTGGCGGGACATGGAGCTCGCCTGGCGGGTCTGCGCGTGGGTGAAGTCGAACGCGATCGTCCTGGCTGCCGGCGGGATGGCTGTTGGCATCGGCGGCGGTCAGCAGAACCGGGTCACTCCCGGTGAGATCGCTGCGGCTCGAGCCGCGGGCAGGGCCAAGGGCGGCGCCGCAGCAAGCGACGCGTTCTTCCCCTTCCGGGACGGGCTCGACGCGGTCGCCGCGGCCGGCGTCGCCGCAGTGGTGCAACCGGGAGGATCGGTCAACGACGACAAGGTGATCGAAGCCGCCGACGAGCACGGCCTGGTGATGGTGTTCACGGGAGAAAGGCAGTTCCAGCATTGAGCCCTCTCGAATTCGTGAGGAGGGGGCGATGAGCGCCCCGAAGATCGGCGAACCCGTGATCTTGGCCGGCGCACCGGTCGCCGACGCGGTGACCGAGGACGTCAAGCAACGGGTGGAGAAGCTCGCCTCGGAGGGGAAATCCGTCGGTTTGGCGACGATCCTGGTGGGTGACGATCCCGCCAGCGCCGGCTATGTCGCCAAGAAGCACCAGGCATGCGAGTCGGTAGGGATGCTGTCGGTCGACGTCCGGATCTCGGCGGACGCGTCGCAGGCCGAGCTGATCGAGGCGGTCGAGCAGCTGAACGCCGATCCGCTGGTCGATGGGTACCTCCTTCAGTACCCGGTGCCCGCGGGTTTCGATTTCAACGAGGCGGTCGCCGCGATCAACCCCTCGAAGGATTCCGACGGGTTGCATCCGACCAATCTCGGTTTCCTCGCCTTGGGAGATCCCAACCATCCCCGGCCGTGCACCCCGCTCGGCATTCAGGCCATTCTCGCCCACTACGACGTTCCGGTCGCGGGGCGCAACGTCGTGATCGTCGGGCGAGGCCCCACGCTGGGACGTCCTTTGTCGATGCTTCTGTCGCTCAAGGAGCCGGGTGCCAACGCGGCGGTGACATCGGTTCATACCGGAGTTCCGGACTGGCAGGAGTACACCCGGCGAGGCGACATCGTCGTCGGTGCGGCGGGCGTGCCGTCTATCATCACCCCGGACGTCATCCGCCCGGGATCGTGCGTCATCGGGGGCGGCATCACCTGGGAGGGACGCAAAGCCCTCTCCGATGTCGACGAGTCGTGCGCCGAAGTGGCCGGGTGGATAACCCCGCGTCTCGGCGGGGTTGGTGTTACGACGGTTGCGATGTTGCTGCGCAACACTGTCGCCGCTGCCGAACGAAGGGCGAGTCTTTAACGAGATCCCGCCGGAACGCGGCTCAGTTACTGTGGCTCGTCATACCGGCTGCGACGCGATAGGCGTCTATGTGCCGTTCGGCGCTCGCCTCCCAGGTGTGCGCCGCGGCGATCGCCAATCCTGGTGAACGGCGGGCGTCGAAGGTCGGATCGCCGATGACGAGCTGGTGGATCAGCTCGGCCAGGGTCGCGTCGTCACCTGGATCGAACATGAGGGCGGCGCCGTCGGTGAACTCTTCCATTGCTGACCCTCTTGTCGTAACCGTGGGTGCGCCGCATGCGAGTGCCTCCAGCGCCGGCAGGCCGAAGCCCTCCTCGATCGACGGGTAGACCACCGCGGCTGATTGGCGTAGCAAGGGTGGCACGTCGTTGTCGGGCACGAAGCCGAGCCGTTTGATCCTTTCGGGATGGCTCGACGCGCCGATCGCTCTCTTCAATCGCTTCTCCTCGCTTGCCCACCCGCCGCCGGCGATGACCAGCGACAGCGTCGGGTGGCTGCCGCTGATCCGACCGAACGCCCGAACGAGAGTCGGCACGTCTTTTCGGGGCTCGACAGTTCCGAGGTAGAGAACATACGGAGCGGTCACGCCGGTCAGTCGCAGCGCCTCGGCATCCGAACCTTTCCTGTCCTCGGTCGGCTGGAAGCGCTGGGTGTCCACTCCGTGTGGAGCAATCATGACGTGACCCGCGAGCTTGAACCGGGCCGTCAACCTGTTCGCGGTGGTGCGGCTCACGCATATCAATACCTGAGCCTCTTGTGCCGCGACCTTGATCGCATGGGCAAAGAACAACGCCTTCGACTTCGAGTGCCATTCGGGATGCTCGACAAACGTCAGGTCGTGGATGGTGACCACCTTCGCGACCTTCGCGCGACGCGGCAGCGTGTAGTGGGTCGAGTGGTGCACGGCAGGCGCTATGTCGCGCAGGAGCCGTGGCATGGCCGCCTGCTCCCATATCAGCCGCGTTGCCACCGATCTCGGCGCGGCCGCGCTTATCGACGCGCCCGGAGCTGCGGTCCGCCATCGCTGAGAGTCGCTCCTACTGGTGATCACATCGAGAGACACGTCGTCGCGCTCGTCCAAGGCGCCGAGGAGCCCGGCCACGTACCGGCCGACACCCCCGGCCTGTGACGGAACCGCGGAAGCGTCGATGCTTACGAGCAAGGGAAGCTAAAGCCCCTTGACGATCTCCGCCATCTTCTCCCCCGCCTCGGTGGGGTTCTGCACGACATGGACCCCGGCAGCCGACAGCGCCTCCATCTTCGCCTGCGCGGTTCCCTTCGAACCCGAGATGATCGCGCCGGCGTGTCCCATCTTCTTTCCGGGAGGCGCGGTCACGCCGGCGATGTAAGCGACGACCGGCTTGCTGACCTCCTTGGCAATGAAGTCGGCGGCCTTCTCTTCCTCGGAGCCGCCGATCTCGCCGAACATTGCTATCGCCTTGGTGTCGGGGTCGGCTTCGAATGCGGCGAGGCAGTCGACGAAGTTCGTCCCGGGGACCGGGTCCCCACCGATGCCGACGCAGGTGGTGACTCCGATCCCGAGCTGCTTCAGCTCGTACAGCGCCTGGTAGGTCAATGTTCCGGAACGGGACACGATCCCGACCGGCCCTCCCGGCAAGGCGATCTCGCCGGCGGTTATGCCGATGTTGCACTTGCCGGGGCTGATCACTCCTGGGCAGTTGGGGCCGAGCAGCCGGGTCCCCGGGTAGGACTCGATCAGCGTGTTGTACACGCGCGCCTCGTCGTGGGCCGGTATGCCCTCGGTGATGCACACCACGAACGGGATCCCGGCGGCGGCGGCTTCCAGGATCGCCGCGGGCGCGCTCTTCGGCGGAACCGAAACAAACGACGCGTTGGCTCCGGTCGCCTCGACCGCCTCGGCAACGCTGTCGTAAACCGGTATCCCTTCCACGTCCTGGCCGCCCTTACCGGGTGTGACGCCGGCGACGACCTTGGTCCCGTAAGCCTTGTTGCGCAAACCGTGGAAGCGTCCCTGACCTCCGGTCAGGCCCTGCACGACCACCTTGGTGTTCTCGTCTACAAAGACACTCATCGATTCTCCTTCCCGGCCGGGCGCCCCGCAGGCCCGGCCTCCTCCGCCAGGCGGGGGCCCCAGCCCCGCCGGCGGCCGTGGTCCCGGGTTGCACTCATCCGCCGACTCCCGCGAGCTCGACGGCCTTACGGGCCGCGTCCAACATTGTCGGTGAGGACATCACCCTGTCCGAGAGGACCGCCTTCAGGATTTCCCGGCCCTGGTCCGCGTTGGTGCCGTCCAAACGGATCACCATCGGGGCCTTGATGCTGACCCTCCCGAGCGCCTGAACGATCCCGTTGGCGACCTCCTCACCGCGCGTGATGCCGCCGAAGATGTTGATGAAGATCGCCCGTACGTTCGGGTCGGAGTTGATCACCTCGAGAGCGTTCGCCATAACCTCGGCGTTGGCACCCCCACCGATGTCGAGGAAGTTGGCGGGCGACCCGCCTACCTGATTGACGACGTCGCAAGTGCTCATCGCCAGGCCCGCTCCGTTGGCGATGATCCCGACAAAACCTTCGAGCCCCACGTACTGCAACCCTTTGCTCTTGGCGAGGCGCTCCCGCTCGTCGAGTTCGTCTATGTCCCTGAACTCGTCCCACTCCGGATGCCGGAAAGCAGCGTTGTCGTCGAGAGTCACCTTCGCGTCGAGCGCGTGCACCTTCCCTTCAGGCGTCAGGATCAAGGGGTTGATCTCCACCAGGTCCGCGTCGCCCTCGACGTAGCAGCGGAACAGATCGACGAGGATCCGGGCGGCACCGTCACGAGCTTCGGCATCCAGGCCTGCATCCTCAACCAGCTGGCGCGCGGCCCCCTCGCTGAAACCCTGTGCGGGATCGATGTAGAGCCGCGCGATCGCGGCGGGGTCTTCGTCCGCAACCGCTTCGATGTCCACGCCTCCCCGCGCGGAGACCATGGCGAGGTACTTCTTCGCTGCCCGATCGAGGGTGAAGCTCGCGTAGTACTCCTTGGCGATATCGGAAGCGTGCTCGACCCACAGTCGGTGAACGACGTGACCCTTGATGTCCAGTCCGAGAATGTTGCCGGCGTGAGTGCGCAGCTCCTTCTCGTCGTTGGCGAGCTTCACTCCGCCGGCCTTGCCCCGCCCGCCGACCTGCACCTGCGCCTTGACCACTACCGGGTAGCCGGCCTTCTCCGCTTGTGCGACTGCTTCTTCGACCGTGTCCGCAATCCCGCCGGCTGAAACCGGTATGCCGAAACGGGCGAAGTACTGCTTGCCCTGGTACTCGAACAGATCCACTCTCGCTCCTGTCTTCTCTCCTCGGAATCAGCAGAAAAAAGCCAACGGCCGGCGCGCCTCACGCCGTTCCGGCTGTCTCCCGCTCGTCCAACGTCTGCTCCAGCCAGCCGGTGATCTCACCGAGCGGCGCACCGGGAGTAAAGATCCTCGCCACCCCGGCCTTGGCCAGCTCAGGTATGTCGGCGTCGGGAATGATCCCGCCGGCGAAAACGAGAATGTCGCCGGCGCCGCGCTTATCGAGCTCGCCGATGATGCGGGGGAACAGCGTCATGTGAGCCCCGGAAAGGATGGACAGCCCGACCGCGTCGGCGTCCTCCTGGATGGCCGTCTCGGCGATCTGCTCGGGCGTCTGGTGCAGGCCGGTGTAGATGACCTCGAACCCCGCCTCCCGGAGCGCGCGAGCGATGACGCGCGCTCCCCTGTCATGTCCGTCCAATCCAGGTTTGGCGACCACCACCCGGTAGGGCCGTTCCATCGGCCACAGATACTCGCAGGTCGCCACGTACGCGGGCCAACCAACGTCCTCACCAGGCGGGACGCACGCCGGTACGCGACCCCAATCCCTGGGACGCCTCCCGGTAAAATTTCCCAATCGCATCGAATGATGAGCTTCCCCCCAGAACGGTCTACCGCCGGCCGCCCGTTGAGGGCGGGTGGGGAACCCGAGGAGCCTCCGAGATCGGCACGCACTCGGCCGTGCCCGGTCCGCGCGGCCGTCGCTTCCCTCGCGGGCCGCGGCTGATCACCCGCCGTCGCTGGCCTCGCCGGGTTCTCGTCGTCGCCAACCTGCTGGTGGGCTTGACCATTGTCGGTGCGGCGGGCGCCTACGGGTACGTCAAGTGGCGTTTCGCTCAGATCCACACCAAGGACGTGAGCACTCTCACCGAGAAGAGCACGGGTGGAGGCGCGCCGTTCACTCTTCTAGTGGTCGGCAGCGACAGCCGCGCTGCGATCTCCGCCAACAACCCCAACTCGCAGGCCTTCGGCTCGTCATCTCAGGTCGGAGGCCAGCGATCCGACACGATCATTCTGGTGAGGGTCGTCCCGGCGGCAAGACAGCTGATGATCATGTCGATCCCCCGCGACCTCTGGGGGCCGATCCCCGGTCACGGCAGCGATCGGATCAACTCGGCCTTTGACAACGGGCCGGCTCTTCTGGTCCAGACGATTCAGCAGGATCTGGGAGTCCCGATCAACCACTACGTGGAGGTGAACTTCGACTCCTTCCGCGACATCAGCAACGCGGTCGGCGGAGTGAAGTTCTACTTCCCCACCCCCGCCAAGGACGCCTACTCGGGTCTCGCGATCCCGACACCTGGCTGCTACACGTTCCAGGGAGACTCGGCACTCGCGTTCGTTCGCTCCCGCCACTACCAGTACAACCTGAACGGATCCTGGCACTACGAGGGACTCAGCGACCTCGCCAGGATCCAGCGCCAGCAAGCCTTCGTGAAGAAGTTGATCAAGAAGGCCGAGGGCGAGTTCACCAACCCGATAGCTCTAAACAGCGTGATCGCTGGCATCACCAAGAACCTGACGGTCGACAGCAGCTTCGGTTCCACCCTGATGCTGGATCTTGCGCGGGACTTCCGGACGATGAACGTAAGTGCGTTACCGGCGCTGACGATCCCGACGTACGGGTTCACGACCGCCGGCGGCGCCGAAGTGCTCGGACTGCAACAGCCCCAGGCGTCTCAGGCGATCGCCGCGTTCAACGCGTTCGGCAACACGCCTCCGCCGGCCCCGTCTCAGTCGAAGCCCTCGGGCTCGTCCCCCACCGCTCCGGCTGTCACTATGCCGCCGGTGACGGTCGCTCCTAGGTCGGTGAGCATCGAGGTTGCCAACGGCTCGGGCAACTCGGGCCAGGCGAACTCGCTGGCCACCTGGCTGACCGGGCAGGGCTACCACGCGGGGATCGTCGCGTCTCCCGGCTACGGCCACGCCACCACCGAGATCCGTTACGCCCCCGACTCCAAGACCGCCGCCGAGCAGATCGCCGCGAAGGTACCCGGTGGGGCGACGCTCGTTCTGGCTCCAGACCTGACACCGACGCCGTACAACCTCGAGATCATCACCGGAAGCTCCTACGACGGATCGGCTTCGGGTGCGGCGGGCGGCGCGGCCAGCGCCGGGCCGACGACCACTGTGACGACGGTTCCGGGCACCAACTCGACCGTCTACGAGTTCCCCGGCCAGTCAGGGCCGCCGCCTGCCAACTGCCAGTAAACAGCCGGCGCTTCACGCCCTCTTCAGCGGCGCCAGCGAAAGCGCGAGGTGCTTCTCGCCGACGGACGGAAAACGGACCCTCGCCTCCGCCTTCTCGCCCTCCCCCTGCACCGAAATCACCACGCCCTCGCCCCACTTGGCGTGAACCACGGTCTCGCCGGCCCGCAGGCCTAGACGATCTGCGCCGGTTCCGTGCACGGGCCCAACCTTGCCCCGCCGCATCGCCGCCTCCACTATCGCGTCCCTGCCGCTGATCCCACCCGGTCCGGCGGGCCTCGTCCCGCCCCCGCTTCGCCGGCTGCCGCCGTCGGTGCGCACGAGGGCTTCGGGGATCTCGTTGATGAACCGGCTCGGAGCGTTGTACTGGGTCTGGCCCCACAAAGTCCGGCACCACGCGTTGGAGAGGTACAGGCGTTCGCGCGCCCTGGTGATCCCGACGTACGCAAGCCGGCGCTCCTCTTCGAGCTCGTCTGGTTCACCCAAAGAACGCAGATGCGGGAAGACGCCCTCCTCCATCCCGATTATGAACACGATCGGGTACTCCAGGCCCTTGGCGGTGTGCAGGGTCATCAACGTCACCTTGGAGGTGTCGGAGTCGACCTCGTCTGCGTCGGCAACGAGGCTCACCTGTTCGAGGAACGAGTCCAGGTCCTCCGACTCCCGTGCCGCTCCGACGAGCTCCTCCAGGTTCTCTATGCGCCCGGCCGCTTCGATTGTGTGCTCTGCGGCGATCTCGGCCATGTACCCGGTTCGGTCCATCAGCGCCTCTAGCAGCTCCGCCGGCCCGATGCCCTGATCTCGCTCTGCGCGCAGCTCCGACAGCAGTCCCATGAGCGCGCGAAGCCCCCCGAGCGCCTTTCCGGTAACGCCTGCCTCCTCGGCGTGGTCGATGGCGCCGGCGAACGAACCCGAGTGCTGTCGAGCCCACCGGTCGAGACGGTCGACGCTCGTATCACCGACACCCCGTCGCGGCACATTCACGATCCTCTTCAGCGAGACCTCGTCCTCTGGGTTGGCGATCGCTCGTAAGTACGCGAGGACGTCCTTGATCTCCCTGCGGTCGTAGAAACGGGTTCCGCCTACGACCTTGTACGGCACGTCTCGGCGAACCAACTCTTCTTCGATCGCTCGGCTCTGCGCGTTGGCACGGTAGAAGACGGCGATGTCACCCCACTGGTAGGCCGTCCCGTCGCCTCTTCCTGCACCGTCCGCTCGGTGCAGGCGCAGGACTTCCGCAGCCAACCAGGAGCCCTCGTCGTGCTCGTCCTCCGCGTGGTAGTGGACAACGAGCTCCCCGCCGGCATGCTCGGTCCATAACGCCTTCGGCTTGCGCATCGCGTTGTTGGCGATGACCGCGTTCGCCGCGTTGAGGATCGTCTGAGTAGATCGGTAGTTCTGCTCCAGCACGATCACGGTCGTGTCAGGGAACGCCTCCTCGAACTGCAGGATGTTGCGGATGTCCGCACCCCTCCAGCCGTAAACCGACTGGTCGCTGTCTCCGACCACGGTGACTTGGCGGTGTTCGCCGGCAAGCAGGAGCACCAGCTCGTTCTGCGCGCGGTTGGTGTCCTGGTACTCGTCGACCAGGACGTGACGGAACCGCTCGCGGTAGTGCGCGAGCACGTCGGGACAAGCCTGAAAAAGATTGACGGTCACGAGCAGCAGGTCGTCGAAGTCCATTGCGTTCGCAGCGAGGAGACGCTGCTGGTACTCGCGGTAGACCTCGGCAACCTTGCGTTCCATAAGGGTGCGTGCAGTGCCCGAGAAGCTCTCGAAGTCGACCAGTTCGTTCTTGGCCGCCGAGATGTAGCCGTGAATCGCGCGCGGAGGGAACTTCTTGGGGTCGAGCCCGAGGTCCCGCACGACGTAGCCGACCAGCCGCACCGAGTCGGCCTGGTCGTAGATGGTGAAGTTGTTCCGGTACCCGAGGCGGACGGCGTCGCGGCGAAGGATCCGGACACAGGCGGAGTGGAACGTCGAGACCCACATTCGCTGGGCGACCCGCCCGACAAGGCCCTCCACCCGGTCGCGCATCTCCTCCGCCGCTTTGTTGGTGAAGGTGATCGCAAGGATCTCGTATGGGGAAAGTCCCTTGTCCGAGATCAGCCAGGCGATCCGGTGGGTGAGCACTCGCGTCTTGCCGGATCCGGCGCCGGCCACGATCAGGAGCGGTTCGCCGGGATGGGTCACCGCCGCAAGCTGGGCCGGGTTGAGCCCGTCGAGCAGGGACCGCCCTTGGTGGCCGAGTGGATCGGAGTCCGGCTGGACCCCGTCCGGGTGGGAGTCGAGCGCCATTGCCCGATCCACGGTACCGGGTGCGAGAGACCGTGCCCTGTCTCCAAGTCATTGCTTCTGGGGGGCTCATTGCTTCTGGGGGGCTCATTGCTTCTGGCGGGCTCTTGAGTTCGGACGGGCGCTCCCCTGCTGGCGGCGACCAGTCCCATTAGGGCAAAGTGGCGGACCATGATCGGTATCTGCCAGGACCGGGTGGTAGTTGTGACCGGCGCCGGCCGCGGCATCGGGCGCGAGCACGCGCTCGAGTTCGCCCGCCAGGGTGCGAAGGTCGTCGTCAACGACGTCGGCGCGGCAGTGGACGGAACCGGCAGCTCCGAAGGACCCGCCGGCGAGGTCGTCGACACCATCCGGCAAATGGGAGGCGAGGCTCTCGCCAACGGCGACGACGTCTCGGACTTCGAGGGAGCGCAGCGTCTGATCAAGACGGCTATAGACACGTTTGGTGGCCTGCACGTGGTCGTGAACAACGCGGGCATCCTCCGTGACCGGATGCTCGTCAACATGTCCCCCGAAGAGTGGGACGCGGTCATCCGGGTGCATCTTCGCGGAACGTTCGCGACGAGCAGGATCGCAGCCGACTACTGGCGAGAGCGCTCGAAGGCCGGCGAGGACAACGACGCCCGCATCGTCAACACATCGTCGCCATCAGGGATCTACGGCAACGTGGGCCAGACCAACTACGGAGCGGCGAAGGCCGGGATCGCCTCGTTCACGATCATCGCAGCGATGGAACTGGGACGCTACGGCGTCACCGTGAACGCGATCGCACCGGTCGCGCTCACTCGCATGACCGAGAACCTTTCCGTCGCCGGCCAGCAGCCGAACCGCAAGCCGGAAGGCTTCGACGCGTCCTCGCCGGCGAACATCGCGCCGCTCGTCGTGTGGCTGGGCAGTCCCGAATCAAGGGGCGTAACCGGGCGGGTGTTCAACGTCCGCGGCGGGCAGATCAGCGTGGCCGAAGGCTGGGTCGCCGGCCCGGCCATCGATAAAGGCGACAGGTGGGATCCCGCAGAGCTCGGGGCGGTCATCCCCGACCTGGTCGAGCGTGCCGCCCCCAACGCGGGGATGGACGGCCGGCGCGGTTAGCACGCCGTCTCAACGCAGCAGCGCTACTCCCACTCGATCGTGCCGGGCGGCTTGGACGTGATGTCGAACGCAACCCGGTTCACACCCGGAACCTCGTTGATGATCCGGCTCGACAACCTTTCCAGCACCTCGTACGGCAGGCGCGCCCAGTCGGCTGTCATCGCGTCGTCGGATGTGACCGCGCGGATGACGATCGGGTAGGCGTAGGTGCGCTCGTCGCCCATGACGCCGACGGTCCTGACCACGGGCAACACGGCGAAGCTCTGCCAGAGGTCACGGTAGAGACCGGCTCGGCGGATCTCCTCGGTGACGATTGCGTCGGCGGCCTGAAGAATCGCGACCCGTTCGGACGTGACGGTGCCGACTATGCGCACCGCGAGTCCCGGTCCGGGGAACGGCTGGCGCCAGACGATCTCCTCAGGCAGACCGAGTTCCTCGCCGACCGCTCGCACCTCGTCTTTGAACAGATTCCGCAGCGGCTCGACGAGCTCGAACTGCATGTCGTCCGGCAATCCGCCGACGTTGTGGTGCGACTTGATCTTGGCGGCGTCCTTGGTGCCGGACTCGATGATGTCGGGATACAGCGTCCCCTGCACCAGGAACCGTGCTTCGCCGAGATCCGCCGCCGCTTCCTCGAACACTCTGATGAACGTCTCGCCGATGATCTTGCGTTTGCGCTCCGGATCGATCACGTCGTCGAGCGCTCCGAGAAAACGATCCCCCGCCTTCACGTGAACCAAGTCCACGTTGAACTGCTCCCTGAACGTCGTCTCGACCTGATCACCCTCGCCGGCGCGCAACAGCCCGGTGTCGACGAAGACACACGTCAACTGCGAGCCGATCGCTTTGTGCACCAGTGCGGCGGCGACCGCGGAGTCGACTCCACCGGAGAGGCCGCATATCACCCGCTCCTTGCCTACCTGCTCGCGAATCGCCTCGACGGAGGCTTCGATGACGGAGGTCATCGTCCAGGACGGCCGGCATCCGCAGACCTCGTACAGGAACGCCTTCAGGATCTCCTGGCCCCCGCGGGTGTGGACCACCTCGGGATGGAACTGGACGCCGTAGATGGCCCTGGAGGGATCCTCGAGCGCGGCTACCGGGGCGTCGGCGGTCATCGCTGTCGCGCGGAAACCGGCCGGGGCCTGGGTGATCGCATCGAAGTGGCTCATCCAGACGTCGAACGAGGGAGGAACGCCGGCGAATAGCACCGACGGCGCCGGGCCGTCGGAGGTGAGCGAAAGTGTGGTGCGCCCGTACTCGCCCTTTCCCGAGCCGTCGACGACGCCATCGAGTTGCCGGGCGATCAACTGTGCGCCGTAGCAAATGCCGAGCATCGGGACGCCCGCCCCGTAGATGTCCGGGTCGAGCAAGGGAGCCCCCTCAACGTTGACCGACTTTGGGCCTCCGGAGAGGATCACGCCTGCCGGCTTCCTTGCTTCGATCTCGGCGGCGGTGATCGTGTGCGGAACGATTTCGCTGTACACGTGGGCTTCGCGAACGCGCCGCGCGATCAGCTGCGCGTACTGCGCTCCGAAGTCGACGACGAGTATCGGCCCGTCGGTCGAAAGAGCGTGGGGGGTGCTGGCTGCGGGCACCGAGCCGGTTAGTGGCCCATCCCGACGCCCTGGGCGCGCTGAAGGTTCTTGCCTTCGGTCTGGAGTGCGGGGGCCACCATTACCTCGGCCTTCTGGAACTCCTTGACCGACTCGTAACCGCAGGTGGCCATCGACGTCCGTAGGGCTCCGAAGAGATTGAGTCGCCCGTCGTTCTCGTGGGCCGGTCCGACCAGAATCTCCTTCAGGGAACCGCGGATCGTGGTCTTGACCCTCGCTCCGCGCGGAAGGCTCGGATGGAACGTCGCCATTCCCCAGTGGTAGCCCTTGCCCGGCGCTTCGATCGCGGCGGCCAGAGGAGATCCGATCATCACCGCATCCGCACCGCAGACGATTGCCTTGGCGATGTCGCCTCCTGTGCCCATGCCCCCGTCGGCGATGACATGGACGTACACGCCGGTTTCGTCGAGATGCTGAGCGCGGGCGGCGCGCGCGTCGGCGATGGCCGTCGCTTGCGGAACCCCGATACCGAGGACACCGCGTGTGGTGCACGCGTGGCCGGGCCCGACGCCGACGAGGATCCCGACCGCCCCGGTCCGCATGAGGTGAAGGGCGGCCTGGTAGGAAGCACACCCGCCGACGATCACCGGGATGTCGAACTCACGAATGAACCGCTTCAGGTTCAAGGGCTCCACTGTCTTCGAGACGTGCTCCGCGGAAACGACCGTTCCCTGGATGACGAACAGATCCAGCTCTGCGTCGATGAGAGCCTTGGCGAACTGCTGGGTGCGCTGGGGGGTGAGAGAGGCGCATGACACGACGCCGGCGTCTTTTATCTCCCGGATCCGCTGAGTGACCAACTCGGGCTTGATCGGCTCCGTGTAGATCTGCTGCATACGTGCAGTTGCTTTGTCAGCGTCGAGCTGCGCGATCTCTTCGAACAGCGAGTCGGGGTCCTCGTAGCGGGTCCAAAGACCCTCGAGGTTGAGCACGCCGACGCCGCCGATGCGGCCGACCTCGATCGCAGTCGCCGGGCTGACCACCCCGTCCATCGCGGAGGCCATCAGCGGCAGTTCGAATCGGTACGCGTCGATCTCCCAGCTGATGTCGACGTCCTCGGGGTCGCGCGTCCGCCGGCTCGGGACGATCGCTATGTCATCGAACCCGTAGGCCCTGCGCCCGGATTTTCCTCGCCCGATCTCTACCTCGGCCACCCTCACTCCCTGTCGCTCGCGTCGTTGTCGATTTGACCCCAGCCTAGTGGGCTAGGCCTGGTTCCCAGCGCGACCAGAACGAGCCGTCCGGTCACCTGAAGAGGGATCGGGACGTGTGTTCGCGGTGCTTATCGAGGCTTATCGAGCGGGACCGTCGCCGGCCTGCGCAGGCGCAGGCGGCTTCCACCGGCCTGTGCCGGCGGGCTCCCACGCGGCGGGCGGAGGAGGCCAAGTCGCGGGCGGCTCATCGCCTTGCGGCTGCGTGGTCGGCGTCTGCCCGTTGGGCTCGATCTGAGTCTGCGTCGGTGCGGTCGCCCGGGGCTTGGCGAGCACCTGGGTCACTATCCCGGCCGCTCGCTGAGCGAGTTCTCCCCGCTGGGTCGGGGCCCTCGGGACCGGGGGCTCAGGCAGGTCTCCGACCGAGGGACGCTCGAGGTTGCCGCCGCATCGCGTGCAGCGTGCAGGCGGCTGTTTCGCCGCGACCGTCCCGCATCGGGGGCAGAACATACAATTAAAGGGTACTGGCTTCATCGGGGGTTGCGGTAGCGGCAATGCCACTTCGATCACCCCGGCTTTATCGGCCGACGGCGCCCCCAGCCTGACCAACAGCCTGACAATTGGCCCGTCGGCCGGCCAGACTCGCCCGGCGATCAGCCCCCGAGAAGGACCACGTCGAGCAGCTCACGCAGCATCCGTGCCGTCGCCCCCCACACGGTGTCGCCGATCAGCTCGAAGAAGCTCATCGGCTGCTCTCTGCCGTCGGGAAAGGTCCACAGCTCCTCCCGGTAAACGTCCGGTTGGGTCAGCTCGATCACCGGGACGGTGAAAGCGCGCTCGACCTCCGCCGGGTTGGGGCGCAGTATCGGGCGCCCGGGCAGCTCACCGACGAAGGGGGTTATAGGGGCCGGGTTGGCGAATGTCGAGAGGCTGGATAGTTGCCCGAAGATGTCGACCGACGACGGGTCGATTCCGACCTCTTCGCGCGCTTCGCGCAGGGCGGCCTGCTCCGGCGACTCGCCCGGATCGATCCGCCCCCCGGGGAACGACACCTGGTGGGTGTGGGAGCGCAACCGCGACGACCGTCGGGTGAGCACGGCGTG
Organism: Acidimicrobiales bacterium; assembly: GCA_036378675.1. Lineage (NCBI taxonomy): Bacteria > Bacillati > Actinomycetota > Acidimicrobiia > Acidimicrobiales > Acidimicrobiales bacterium. Next base: position 21,826 of record DASUWA010000005.1, on the reverse strand, counting down.
ACTCTGCCCGGCCTCGTCGAACAGCGCGCATAGAACCGCCGCCGGCTGCCGCGACTGCCCGGGAAGCGTCACCCCAGGCACCTCCTCGGGAAGTTCGGGCGTGGGGCCTCGGGCGGCCAGCGCCTCGCGAACATCTGCCACGAGGATCCGTTCAGGGAGAACGGCCCCGGGGCGGCTCCAGGGCGCACCGGGCCCGGGCCGGAACGACGCCGGCCGGGGGATCAGTTGCGGTCCGCCTCGATCTTGTGCGACGCCGGAATCCGGATCGTGGGCGATCTCAGACAACCGGTGTCCAGTCTTCTGCGGAGGGTGCGCCGCCGCCGGCCGCGTCCGCGCCCTCAGAGCCGGAGGCGCTGGTGGACACAGACTCGCCGGCCGCAACCGGCTCCTGCGCGGCCAGGCCCTCGAGAAGCTCGCGCAGCCCGCCCGTCTTGAGGTTCGACATGACTCGGCCCGGCGGCGTGTCGCCGCGTTCCCACTCCATCCAGGCGCTCAGCAACTTGGCGGGGTCGGGCGGCGGTCGGTCCATAAGCCTCAATCTACGGGAGTGGCCAGCGACTCCTGTCCGGACAAGCGGTGATCACCGGTAGTTTCCCGATTGCCGCTCCACCCCGCCTAAGCCTGTGCGGGGCCGGGCGCGCCAAGTCGCCTCGTCGTTTTCCCAGCGGGGACGACGGGCGACTCGGTGCGGTTCGGTCCCGGCATGGCCGGGTGGTCGGAGGCCTGCTTAGAAGCCCATGCCTCCCATACCGCCCATGCCACCTGCGGCGGCGGCAGCGGCAGCAGCGGCCGGATCCTTCTTCTCCGGCTTGTCGGCAACAAGCGCCTCGGTGGTGAGCAGCAGCCCGGCGATCGAGGCGGCGTTCTGCAGGGCGGAGCGGGTGACCTTGGCGGGGTCGATGACCCCGGCCTTCAGAAGGTCGACGAACTGCCCGGTCACCGCGTTGAGCCCGGTGTTGCCGGTCTCGTGCTCTGCCTGCTGGATGATCACGGACCCCTCTAGGCCGGCGTTGAAGGCGATCCACTTGAGGGGCTCCTCGAGCGCCTTGCGGACGATGCCCGCTCCGGTCGCCTCGTCACCTGAGAGCGACGACACGACCGAGTCGACGGCCGGGCGGGTCCGAAGGAGAGCGGTGCCGCCACCGGGGACGATGCCCTCTTCGATCGCCGCGCGGGTGGCCGAAAGAGCGTCCTCGATGCGGTGCTTCTTTTCCTTCAGCTCCACCTCGGTGGCCGCGCCGACCTTGACAACAGCAACGCCTCCGGACAGCTTGGCAAGCCGCTCCTGGAGCTTCTCGCGATCCCAGTCGGAGTCTGTCTCGTCGATCTCCCGCTTGATCTGGGCGATGCGACCCTTGACGTCCGCTTCGGAGCCGGCGCCTTCGACGATCGTGGTGTCGTCCTTGGTGACGACGACCTTGCGGGCCTTGCCGAGCAGGTCGAGCGTGGTGTTCTCCAGCTTGAGCCCGACTTCCTCGGAGACGACCTGGCCGCCGGCGAGGGTGGCTATGTCGCCCAGCATCGCCTTGCGGCGGTCACCGAACCCGGGCGCCTTCACCGCAACCGAGGTGAAGGTCCCGCGGATCTTGTTGACCACGAGCGTCGCGAGGGCCTCACCCTCGACGTCCTCGGCGATGATCAGGAGCGGCTTGCCGCCCTGCATCACGCGCTCGAGCACGGGCACGAGGTCGTGAACCGCACTGATCTTGGAGTTCGCGATCAGGATGTAGGGCTCGTCGAGGACCGCCTCTTGGCGCTCCTGGTCCGTGACGAAGTACGGCGACAGGAATCCCTTGTCGAACTGCATTCCTTCGGTGAAGTCGAGCTCCAGGCCGAAGGTGTTGGACTCCTCTACCGTGACCACGCCGTCCTTGCCGACCTTGTCGATCGCATCGGCCAGGACGTCGCCGATCGAAGCGTCAGCCGCGGAGATAGCAGCGACCTGAGCGATCTCGCTCTTGTCGTCGATCTCCTTCGCCTGCTTCTTGATCCCTTCGACCGATGCGGCCACCGCCTTGTCGATGCCCCGCTTGAGTGCGGTCGGGTTGGCACCGGCGGCAACATTGCGAAGGCCCTCACGGACCAGCGCCTGGGCGAGGACGGTGGCGGTCGTGGTGCCGTCGCCGGCCACGTCGTTCGTCTTGGTCGCTACTTCCTTGACCAGTTGGGCACCCATGTTCTCGAAGGGATCCTCGAGCTCGACCTCGCGGGCGATGGTGACCCCGTCGTTGGTGATGGTGGGGGCGCCGAACTTCTTCTCGATGACAACGTTCCGGCCCTTCGGCCCGAGAGTCACTTTGACCGTGTCGGCCAGTTTGTTGACCCCGGCCTCAAGGCCCCGACGAGCGTTCTCGTCGAACTTGAGCTGCTTGGGCACTTGTTACTTAACCTTTGCTAGTACGTCGCGGCTGGTGAGGATGAGGAGGTCCTCCCCATCGATGGTGATCTCGGTCCCGCCGTACTTCGAGTAGACGACCTTGTCGCCGACCTTGATGTCCAGGGGGATCAGTTCGCCGGTGTTCTCGGCGCGGCGGCCGGGGCCGACGGCGAGAACCTCGCCCTGCTGGGGCTTCTCTTTGGCGGTGTCGGGGATGACCAGGCCCGAGGCGGTCTTCTCCTCGGCCTCGCTCGGGCGGACGACAATGCGATCGTCGAGCGGCTGCAGACTCATTTCTCTTGTGCCTCCGTTGGCTGATTAGCACTCTCAGGTGACGAGTGCTAACGATAGCGGCCGCCCAGAGTTAGTTCAACACGAACCTGCCCCCGTGCCCAATCACTGCAGCCACACTCCAGGGACCGCACTGCACGGGCCCTACTCCAGCGGCAGCCGGAGGTTCGGGTCGGCGCCGGCGTCGAGCGGCGTCGGCCCGTCCATGCGCAACCGGTGCCAGGCGGTCGCCCCGACCATGGCCGCGTTGTCGGTGCACATCGCCCGGCTGGGGACGAACGCGGCCCGCCCGTCCTCGGACGCGGCATTGACGATCCGCTCCCGGAGGGATGAGTTCGCCGCTACCCCGCCACCGATGCAAATCGAGCGGGCGTCGACCGCAGCCGCGGCCTGCCGGGTTTTTTCCACCAGGATGTCGACCACCGCTTCCTGGAACGAGGCGGCGATGTCAGCTGTCGAAACCTCGGGATGCGCGCGCACGTACCGCACCACGCTCGTCTTCAGCCCGCTGAACGAGAAGTCGAAGCCTTCGCCCCGCAGCCCCCGAGGGAACGCGACCGCAACACTGTCCCCGGACTCCGACAGCCGGTCGATCGCCGGGCCACCCGGGTAACCGAGCCCCAGAAAACGAGCCACCTTGTCGAACGCCTCGCCCGCTGCGTCGTCGATCGTCTGGCCGAGAAGCCGGTACCGCCCGTCGGGGAGCATGTGTATCAGCATGGTGTGGCCGCCCGAAACCAGAAGGACCACCGCCGGCAGCGCCATCTCCGGGTCCTCGAGGAAAGCCGCGTGCAAGTGGCCTTCCAGGTGGTTCACGCCGACGAAGGGCACGTCCCACGCCAGCGAGTAAGCCTTCGCCGCGCTCACCCCCACGAGCAGCGAGCCGATCAGTCCCGGCCCGATCGTCGCAGCGACGGCGCCAAGCTCGACGCCTCGTACGCCGGCCAAGCGCAACGCCTCGTCAACCACAGGAGTCAGCAACTCGACGTGAGCGCGCCCGGCCACCTCCGGCACGACCCCCCCGAAACGCGAATGGAGGTCGACCTGGCTGGAGACGATCGAGCTGCGCACGTTCCGGCCGTCCTCGACCACCGCCGCGGCGGTCTCGTCACACGAGGTCTCGATGGCGAGAACGATCATCGCCGTGCCCGGAGGTCGGTCTCGTCGATCGTCGCGCCGGCGATGCCTTCTTCTATCGAAGCGAGCATCTCCGCATAGTCGGCGGTGTCGATGTCGTGCGCCCACATGATCAGCGCGTCCTCGTTCGACTCGGTGTAGTAGTTCTTGCGGAGCCCCTCGGTTCGAAAACCGAACCTCCCGTACATCGCCTGCGCCCCCAGGTTGGACACGCGCACCTCGAGGGTCAGGTGGCGGGCGCCGAACCCGCTGGCTGCCCGGGTCAGGTTGAGCATCAACCGGCTCCCGATCTGGTGGCGCTGCCAAGCCGGGTCGACGGCGATGTTGGTCACGTGCGCCTCGTCGGCCGCGTACATCAGCCCGGCATACCCGACGAGCGTCGAGTCGACTCGCGCGGCGATGTAGTAGCGCGACGTGCGCAGGTTCAGCTCGCTCATGAAAAGCGTGAGGGTCCAAGGCCGTGGGTACACCTGCGCCTCGATCTTGAGGACCGACCGGAGGTGCCGCCGGCGCAACGGGACCAGGTGGACGGGGAGATCCTCAATCAGGCTCGTCACGCTGCTCCCATCCGATCCGGACGTCCGGTCCCCTCAGGTACTCGGCGGTGATCTTGTCGGGACAAAGAGCGGCTCTCGTGGCTGCAAGCTCCACCAGAACCTTGGGCGAGGGGTGGTCGTGCTCGGGGCCGGTGAGCCGCAAGCCGTCAACCGACCCAAGCAGCTCGGCGTAACGGCGAGCGCCGTCGCCGGTGGCGATCATCGGTCCGCTCGACTCGATCTGATGACGCAGCGCGTCGAAGAGTTGCTCCGGGCTGTTCACCCGGGGTTCGGTCGTCGCGACCATGCCGTCACCCCCGGCGACGTACTCAGCCCAGAACACTTCGCCCCTTCTGGCGTCCACCACCGCGACAACCGCGGCTCCTGCAGCCCGGTGGGGATGGGCGAGCAGATCCAAAGACGAGCACGGAACGGCCGGCACGTCGAGCGCGCTGGCCAGCGCCTTCGCGGTGGCGATGCCGACACGGAGCCCCGTGAAGAGGCCGGGTCCGTTGTCGACGGCGACGCGCTCGATGTCCCTGATGTGGACATTGGCGAGCCTGAGGATCGTCTGGATCGCCGGTGCCAGCAGCTCCCCGTGGCGCCGGCCGCGGTCGATCTCGACAGCGGCGATCGGCGCGCCTGCTTCGCCGACCGCAACGCCGACCAGGTTGGTAGCTGTCTCGATCCCGAGGGTGAGCGGTTCGGTCACGGCAACCGCTTCTCGAGCTCGTTCCATCTCCCAGCCCACGAGCCGCCCGGGCTGCTGAACGTGAGGAGCCGCTCGCCAGCATCTTCGCCGGCCATGCGAAGCTGAATGCTCAGGTGGTCGGGGCCCAGAGCCGGCGCTCCTTTCTCGCCCCACTCGATGACGGCCGCTGCTCCCTCGTCCAACAGCTCGTTCAGGCCGAGATCGGCGACTTCGTTCAACTGGTCAAGCCGGTAGAGGTCGGCGTGGTACAGATCGAACCCTGCGGATGTCGGGTAGCGGCGAACGAGGGTGAAGGTGGGGCTGGTGACAGGTTCGGTCACACCGAGCTGCTTGGCGAACCCCTGGGTGAAGGTTGTCTTGCCTGCACCAAGATCGCCGTCTAGCAGGATCACGTCTCCCGCGGTGGTCAGCCCGGCGACGACGCCTGCGATCTTCCTGGTCGTCTCCACGTCCTGAGACCGGGTTTCCAGAGGAGTCATGTGAGTGCGGGGCGGGGAGGGACGGGCGCGGCGTCGAGGAGTTGTCGCGCCCGAACAAAGTCCGCTCGCATCTTGGCGAGAACTTCGCCGCCACCGCGCAGCGCGGCCGCGGGGTGGAAGGTGGGAACCAGCTGCGCCGTGTCACCGCGGAACGGGTAGACGTTGCCGCGTAGCTGGGTGATGCCCTGTTTGGTGTCGAGGAGGACTCTGGTCGCGAAGTTTCCGAGGGTGAGGATGACCCGTGGAGCGATCAGATCGACCTGCTGCTCGAGATACGGACGGCACTCGGCGATCTCGCCCGGCTCCGGATCCCGGTTGCCGGGGGGCCGGCACTTGACGACGTTGGCGATGTAGACCTGCCGCCGCTCGAGGCTCGCCTCCTCCAGCAACAACCGGTCGAGCAGTTGGCCGGATCGCCCCACGAAAGGCCTTCCCTGGACGTCCTCTTCGTGGCCGGGACCCTCGCCCACCACCATGAGCCCGGCGTGCGGGTCGCCTTCTCCGAATACGACGTTGGTGCGTCCGCCGGCCAAGGGACAACGGGTGCACGCCAGCGCGATCGTTTCAAGTTCGGCTAGCCCTGGCACGGCGTCTCATCGTACCGGCGGTGCATCCCTCTCCACCCTTGGTGCCTTCGATAGCGTCGCGCGATAGTCGGTCTGCCAACCGGCACGGGACGAAGGAGGCTTCCCTGAGCAACCCCCCGCCCAACGATCCCTGGTCGCAGCAACCACAAGGCGGCCAACCGCCCCCACCTCCTCCTCCACCTCCACCGCCTCCGCCACCGGGAGCGGGTGGCTACCCGCCGCCCGGGGGCTACCCGCCGCCCGGGGGCTACCCGCCGCCTGGGGGATACCCGCCGCCTGGGGGATACCCGCCGCCCGGGGGATACCCACCGCCCGGCCCAGGCGGATACCAGCCACCGGGCGGAGGTGGTTACCCGCCTCCGCCGCCCATCGACCCGAGATACCAGTACGGCCAATCCACGGGATATGTACTCGCCGGATGGTGGTACCGGGTGGGAGCCACCGTCACCGACGTGCTGGTTCTGTTGATCCCGAACATCGTGATCGCGGTGGCCTCCAACCGCTACGGCTACTACGCCGGGGGGGCGATCCTGCAGTTCGTGTACACCAGCATCATGCTCTCGCTGCGCGGGCAGACTGTCGGGAACATGGCCGTCGGCACCCGGGTGGTCGACGCAAGAACGGGAGGGCCGCTAACAGGTGGCCGGGCGGTGGGCCGCGCGGCAGCGCAGTTGTTGTTCAACGCGCTCTCGATCATCGTGATCCCAGGTCTGCTCGACATCCTTTGGCCGCTTTGGGATCGCGACAATCAGACCCTTCACGACAAGCTCGCCGGTACGGTCGTCCTCCGCAACAACTAGCAACACCTAACGGCAGGCATCGAGGATCGCCTGCTCCACCGCCCAGGCGCCCAGCGCGCGAACGGTCTCCACATGTGCGGACACCGAACCGGTAGCCGCGACCACCAAGGCGTCGCCGTCTGCAGCAGTGTGTGCCGGTTCCAAAGCGCGCGCCATACCGTCGTGCCCGGACTCGGCCACCAGGCGGCAGGCGCCTTTGTCGAGGGTCGCGTTGGTAACCACGACACCCACGGTCGTCGCGGCGATCACGCTCGCTCCTTCCTCCGGAAGCACCGGCAGGCGTGGGCCTTCGAATTCGGCGCCGCGCGGCTCACCGAAGGCATTCACTGCCATCAGCGCGCCGACGACGACGTCGCCCGACCGGGCGATGGCGGAACCGAGCCCCGCCGGCCGCGCGAAACCCTCCGCCCCGCGTCCCCTCCACTTGCCGATCGTGGCGCCGGTCCCGGCGCCGACCCGGCCTCGAAGAACCGCCTCGTCTGCATCGCGCGCGTCGACGCAAGCGGCGTAACCGTTGTCGGCGGCCGGCCTCACCGAGGGATCGCCTACACCGAGATCGAACAGCACCATCCCGACGACGATCGGCACCGGACCTGCAGGAGTCGGGTAGCCGAAGCCACGCTCCTCGCACCACCGAACGACGCCGTCGCTCGCAGCCAGCCCGAAGGCCGAACCGCCGGTGATGAGCACGGCGTCGACGTTGGCGACTGTCCGGCGCGGATCGAGCAACGCCCACTCCCTCGTTCCCGGCGCGCCGCCGCGGACCTCGCCGGACGCGACCGTGCCGGCCGGCAGGATGACAACGGTGCACCCCGTTTCCGCCTCGGTATCGGTCCAGTGCCCCACCCGAACGCCGGCAATGTCGGTGACCCCGCCCGCCGGCGACGCCTCACCGCGCTCCACGTTCACTCGCCGCCCAGGTAGACCCGGGGCACTCGCGAGCTGATCCCGCAAACGACCTCGTACGCGATAGTGCCGGTCCGGTCGGCCCACTCCCAGGCGCTGATCGATTCCGCGCCCTGGGTTCCTATCAGAACGACCTCATCGCCTCGCCTGACGACCTCACCGGGTCCGCAATCGACCATCAGCTGGTCCATCGTGACCGTCCCCGCGACAGGCCGGCGGCACCCTCCGATCAATACCTCCGCTCCCGCGGCGGACAGCGAACGGGTCACCCCGTCTGCGTATCCGAGCGGCACCGTCGCGACGGTCGAGTCGTGATCGAGCCGGTATCGCAACCCGTACGAGATGCGTTCGCCCGAGGCGACCTCCTTCACGTACGAGACCCGCGCCTTCAAGGACATGGCCGGTCGCAAACGGTCGGCCGGGGAGATACCGCTGAGACCGCTGTCCGAGGCCAGCCCGTAAAGCGAGATCCCGCAGCGAACCATGCCCAGGCGGGACTTCGGATGCCACAAGGCGGCCGCCGAGTTGGCGGCGTGAAGCAGCGCCGGCGACACACCCGACCGGCGCAATGCGATGCAGGCCTCGTCGAATCGGTCGAGCTGAATCGACGTGTACGCGTTGTCGAGCTCGTCCGAGACCGCGAGGTGAGTCCAGAAACCCTCGAGCCGCAAACCCGGAGTCGAAGCGGCGCGCACGGCCAGGTCGGTGGCGTCCCCCATTGGGGCGCCCACCCGGTGCATCCCGGTGTCGGTTTTCACGTGGACGGAAAAAGGTTCGGCGAAATCGTTCCTTACGCTCACCGCTTCAGCAAGCGCGTTGAGTCCCTCGGGTGTGTAGATCGTCGGAGTTAGACGCGCTGCAACCAGCTCACCCATCGCCTCCGGGACCGGTTCGGACAACAGCAGCACCGGAGCGGTGATCCCGGCCTCCCGAAGCTCGATCCCCTCTTCGACCAGAGCGACAGCCAGCCAGTCGGCTCCGCCCTCGAGCGCCGCGCGAGCCACCGGCACCGACCCGTGCCCATACCCTCCCGCCTTTACGACCGCGCACAGCTTTGCCGGGCTGACCTCGCGTCTGAGCAGCGACGCGTTGTGCCGTATGGCATCAAGATCGATCTCCGCCCACGCCGGCCGCAACCGGCCCGCCTTCACCTCTAGCTCGACAGACGACGTCACTCTTCGCGCAACTCCGAAAGCCACAACGACACCAGCACGGGCAGGTCGGTCGCAACCAACCCCTCAGCCGGTCCCAACGACGCGGCCCGGCCGTGCACGTGCGCAGCGAGAGCCGCCGCCTGGAAAACTGGCACCCCGCGCGCGACGAACGCGCCGATCAGTCCCGACAGCACGTCTCCCGTTCCAGCGGTCGCCAACCTGGAGGAGCCCGAAGTCGACACGAGAACCCGCCCATCGGGGTGCGCGACGAGGGTCGTCGAGCCCTTCAGGAGGACCACCGCTCCGCTCCGGCGTGCCGCCTCCCTGACTGACGCGAAACGATCCTCGGCCGGTGGGCTACCCGTGAGGTGGGCGAACTCGCCGGCGTGCGGGGTGAGGACTATGGGGCTTTTCCGATTCGCCGTCACCGATCTGACCTCGTCGAGCCCGTCGAAGGAGCTGATCCCGTCCGCATCGACAACCGCCGGCACGTCGGTCGAGCCGAGCAAGTCGGCGACCGGCGAGGCGTTGGAGCCTTTCGTTGGATGCGCTGACGCACCGAGGCCCGGCCCGACGACCAGCGCCTTCGCCCGGCTGGCTCCGGCGGCGGCAGCCTCCGCCCAGTCGCGTGCCGGGAGGTCGTGGCCGACGTACTCGCCGGGCGGTAGACCGCCGCCCTGGGGTGACCCGGGTACTCCCACCCACGCGTACCCGGCGCCGGCATGAAGCGCGGACTGCGCGACGAGGAGCGGCGCTCCGGGCATTGCCGGCGAGCCGCCGACTATTTGCACGGCCGACTGCCACTTGTGCGCCTCGCGCGGCCGCGGGGGCAGCATTCGCTGGACGTCCGCGTCGGTGACCAGCCAGGCCCGTGCGGCCTCGGACGCGAGATCGCCAAGCCCGATGTCGTCCAATTCGATCGACCCGCTGTGCTCGGGACCTGAGCCGATCAGCAGTCCAGGCTTCAGAGCGGCGAACGTGACCGTGACATCGGCTACCACCGCATCCCCGCCCGCAACCGGCACACCCGTCTCGCCTGAAATCCCAGACGGGATGTCGACGGCCAGAACCGCCGCAGATCCGGGGTCGGGCGCCGCGTACGGACGGCTCAGGCCGGTACCGAACGCAGCGTCGATGAACAGGTCCGCCTCGGGAAGCAACTCCCCCGGCTGGAGCTGCTTCACCTCGAGGATCCGCACCGCCGCGCCGGACCTGACGAGTATGCGTGCCGCCACCCGGCCGTCCGCTCCGTTGTTACCGGGCCCGGCGACGACCACCACACGCTTGCCATAGGTACCGCCGAGCAACCTCCGGGAGGCGGACGCGACCGCGTATCCCGCGCGTTCCACGAGAACGTCGACCGGCTCGGTCGCAGCCCGGTCGACGCCGGCCATTTCGCTCGGCGTCAGGACCGGTATCACGAAACGGCCGCCACTACCGCCGACGCGACCGTTTCGGTGTGGGTTAACGAAACGAGCCAAGAGCCGATGCCCCTCCCCGCCGCCAGGGCGGCGGCCCGGCCGGTCACCGCGAGCAGCGGCCCGCCGTTGCCGGATCGGACGACTTCGACGTCAGGCCAATCGATCGAGCCGATACCAACCCCGAGCGCCTTCATCGCCGCCTCCTTGGCAGCGAACCTCGCGGCGAGAGCCGGGGTCGGGTCAGCGAGCCGGCCCGCATACTCGCGCTCTCCGGCGGTGAAGACCCGCTTCGCCAACGAAGCTCTTCGAGTCAGCACGGCGGCAAAACGTTCGATGTCCACGGAGTCGATGCCGATCCCGACAAGCGCGCCGCCCAAGGATCACCGAGCTCCCGAGCGCCACCGGGTTGCGAGCTGGTACACCGGCTCGGTGAGCAGATCCACTATCGGCACGTCCCCGAGCCGGGAGTCGTCGAACGTCGGCTCGGTTTCGGTGACCGCGTCGGAGAGTGCCGAGTATCTCGTCCTGTAACCGCTGAGCACGCGTTTGGCGGCGTCCGCGTCGAGGTCGTCCTTGAAGCGCACGTGCAGCAGCGTCATGCCGGTCACCTGGCTCCCCTTCACCTCCGGAATGAGCACCACGGTGCGGCCGTCGCTCGCGCCTCTCACGACTGTTACCTCGCGTTCCTCGGCGGCGCGGTGCTTGCTTCCCCGCAGCCTTGGATCGCGACCGGTTCGCGAGGGAAGGTTTCGAGCCGCTCCTCCCTGATCCACAACCGAAGCGGTCGGGCCTCGGGGAGCCGACCACTCGATCTTGTACCGGGTGTAGCCGGTCACCTCCTCGACGGCCTCGTCCAGGGCACCGAGGGTCCGCAAAGCCCGGTATCCGAGCATGTCTGCGGTAGCGCCGGCGCCGAGCGTCGACTTCACGAGCGGCACGCCGAAGAGCACCTCCTCGCTGCGGGATATCCCGACCGTCACGGTCTTGGCCTGATGCTTGATGGCGTCGACCGGGCGGGTCAGCTCGTCGATCCCTGTGCTCAGCGCGTCGAGAAGATCCGAGAGGAGCGCGTCCGGTGTGGCGATCTTGCCGGTCTCGTGTTCGTAGGCGTCGAGGGGGAGCAACCCGGTGGCGTAACGGAGCAGGGAAACCAGCCGGACGGCGGTTGAAGCCTCGAGGTTCCCGTTGTAGCTGCCGTCGCGCAGGCCCTGAATGAACGGCTGGGTTGCCGCCTCGAGCTCGGGTCGCAGCCGATCGAGTATCCGATCCTCGCCACCTGCCGCGGCGTGCTCGATGGCTGCTCTAGCTGCCCGAAGCGGGCGGGCCTGCGCGTCGATGGACAGCGCGGCCTCGTACCCGAAGAGATGGCCGACCATCGCTGAGAGGACGAAGGCCAGCTCGGAGTCCACCGCAGGGACGGTGATGACGTCGCCGGTCGCCTTGCGAAAACGTTCTGCCTCCGCCTCGGGGACGATCACCACGGGCGCGGCCTTGTGCGCCTTGTAGATAGCCACTTCTTTGGCGACATCGTCCGCGTTCGGACCTTTCAGGCCAGCGGCGCACACAAGGATCAGAGGCTCGCAGGATAGATCGATGTGCTTCTTGTCCTCGGTGGCGTCGCTCGATATCGACCTGTAGCAAAGCTCGGAAAGCTTGATCCGGACTTCCGACGCGGCGACCCGGTCGGGCCCGCTTCCGACCACGGCCCAGTAGCGCCGGGCCGGCGCGACGGATGATGCGAGCCGGCCGACCTCTTCGCGGGCGGAAAGCACCTGTTCCATGGCGACCGGCAGATCCCGAAGTCCCGAAAGGATGCTGTGCAGCCGTTCGCCGATCTCGCCGCGGCAGTGTCCTGCCGCCTGCGCGAGCGCGCCTGCGAGGAGCCATCCGGCAGCAACCTGTGCGTAGAACGCTTTGGTGGACGCGACGCTCATTTCGACGTCGCGGCCGTCGGACGTGTAGAGCACGCCCTGGGCTTTGGTCGATAGGTCGCTGTTGCGGCGGTTGACGACGGCTACCACGTGGGCGCCGCGCGCCCGTGCGAGATCAACGGTCCGGTTGGTGTCCGTGGTCGTTCCGGACTGGCTTATCGCGACGACGAGCGTGTTGCTCATGTCGTCCTTCAGTCCGAACCCCGACAGCTCCGTCGCGGGTTGGGCCGTCACGGTCATGTCGGGAAGACATGACGAGATCGCCGCTGCAACCGCCTGGCCCGCGACCGCGGCAGTGCCCTGTCCAACCACCACGATCTGTTCGATCCTGCAGTCGGCGAGGGCCGTAGCGAGCGCCGGCGGGACCGTTTCGGGACCGACCCGGACTGCGAGCCGGCCTCCCTCGCCGGTTCCGATCCGTCCGCGCAAGGTCTTACGAAACGACGAGGGTGCCTCGGTCAGCTCCTTCAGCAGGAAGTGCTGGAAGCCGCCGCGGTCGACGTCGCGTGTGGTGATCTCCGCCTGGATGATCTCTTCAGGGCTCACCGGCAGCTCTGTGCCGTCGTAGCGGTAACGGCAGAGGCCCGAAAGGGTGCCGGCGCCGTCGCGGTCGATGACCACGACCTGTCCGCGGGTGCTCTCGCCATCCATGCGGAGGTAACGGTCGGTCTCCTCCACCAGGCCGTACGGCTCGCTGGCGACGACGAACGCGTCCTCGGCGATGCCCACGTTGAGGGACTGCCCCGAGCCGAACAATGCGAGCTGGATCGAATCGGGAGAACCCGCCGTCGATGCGCCGATCGCGACCGATCCATCGAAACGCCGGACGGTCTCGAAGAACGCCTGATTCAAGTCGGCGCCATCGGCGAGTCCGCGCGAGATCAGCGTCGGGATGACTTTCGCATCGGTCGTCAACTCAGCGGGGATGGCGAGCGACTCGGACAACCGCAGCTCGGCGTGGTTGTCGACATCCCCGTTCAGCGCCGCCACGACGTAAGGGGCCGCCGGACGTCCGAGTTCCTCCGAGTTGACCGGGTGCGCATTGGGCTGGGAGATGATCCCGACGCTCGCCCACCGGGTATGGCCGAGAACCGTCACGCGGGCCGAGTCCGGGGCTATTGCCCTGGCGAGAAGCTGATCCGAACGGATCTGAGATCGAAGGGCGAGGACGTTGTCTCCGAGCTCGCCGATCTCGGCAGCGGCCTTGTAAACGAAGCTGAGACAGTCGTCTTGGACCCGGACGGCGCCGGCAGTGAAGAGCGGATCGGCGGCGCGGGGAGCGATGAGCTCGAGGATCTCAGGATCGTCGAGATCGAGGCCGTGGTTCAAGACGAGCACGTGGAGGCCGGCGGAATCACGGCCTCGGACCTCCAGCCGGTCCAGAGACGAAAGGGCGACCTCGATGGCCCACCACCCCATGAGGTTTTGGCCGACGAGGTTTTGGCCGACGAGTTTTTGTCCGAGGAGGTTCTGATCCACCACGTCCGTGCCGTTGCCGGCGCCAACCTCGGCGGTCAGGTCCCTGACCGCGCGGGCTGTTCCGAGCCGGTCGCGGTCTATCGCCCACCATGCGTCCTTGAGGTCGATCAGAACCGCGTTGAGATCCTCTTGCAGGGCCGGGGACAGATCCTGCGCGGAGGCGTCCAGCCACGATTCGAACCCGGCGAGGAGCTTGCCGATGCGACCGGTGACGGCGGCGACGTCGTCGATCACCCCCTCGGTCCGGAGAAGGCAGCTCAGGCCGGGCGTGTAGCGCAGCGACCGGTCGGTCTCCACCAACCGTTGCGAGGCGGATCTCAGGGGATCGAGGTCGCCGCCGGCGATGTCCTCCGAGGCGAGGATCTGCTCGACCTCACTCAGGTCCGCCAGTACAGCCGCGGGTTCGGGTGCCGGCCGGCTGGCGGGTCGAGGGAGGACGGCGACGATCCCGCACATGGGCCCAAGGCTACCGGGCGGAGGTCGCCGGCCCGGGGCAGAACGGTTGCGTCAGGCTCCCGGACTCCCGGGCGTCAGGCTCCCGGACTCCCGGGCGTCAGGCTCCGGGACTCCCGGGTTTCAGGCTCCGGGACTCCCGGATTTATCAGCCATGTCGCGCACCGCTAGGACGGAGAACACCACGCACGATCCGATCGGTGACCCCGGCCCTGGATAGCACCGGTTGGTCCACGAGGCCATGGTGTTACCAGCCGCGTACAACCCGGGCAGGACCGTTCCGTCTTCGCGCAGTGCGCGGCCCTTGGGATCGCAACGGACCCCACCCTTGGTGCCCAGGTCGGCAGGCAGAACCTTCCACGCGTAGAACGGCGGCGACTCGAGCGGGCCCAGATTGGGGTTCGGTTCGTGCTTGGGGTCACCGAAGAAGCGGTCGAAAGCGGTCTCGCCCCGACCGAAGCGGGAGTCCTTCCCCCGCCGCGCATCCTGGTTGAACTCGTCGAGCGTCTTCGACAGGCCGCCGACCGGCACACCGATCCGCTCGGCCATTTCTTCGAGGGTGTCGCCGGTGAGGACCGTTGCGCTCTCGAGCCATTCTGCGCCGATGGGCTCTCCCGGCTTGCCTGTAGCAAAGCCGTACTTGTCGACGTGCGCCTGGTCCACGACGAACCAGCACGGGATGTGTGATACGCCGCTTCGGTGACCGTCGAGCATGGCCCGCCCTAGACGGTCGTACGGCAGGGACTCGTTGGCGAAACGCTCGCCGGCTCCGTTGACCATGATCCCGCCCGGCTTGCCTCTCTCGAACAGCCGGAACGACACGGTGCCATCGGGCAACGCCAAGCCGGGGGCCCACCAGCACTCGTCGAGAAGCTCTACCGACGCGCCCGCCTCGATCGCCGCTCGCAACGGGCCGCCGGTGTTCCCGGGCGCGCCGAGGGTCCAGTCGGCTCCGAGCGGCGGCTGGTAGCGGTGGCGCATCTTGGAGTCCCTTTCGAACCCCCCGGCCGCCAGCAGGACCCCGCGCCGGGCTCGTATTCGGACCGGCCCCGATGCGGTCGTCGCAACCGCACCCGTGACGACGTCGTCTTCGACGATAAGTGACTCGAGAGCCGTCTCCCTCTCGAGAGCCGCGTCGGTCTGCGACAGGGCAACAAGGAGCCGGGCGAGAAACGCCCGCCCGCCGAACATGTACGGGAAGGGCTCGATCCAGCCTCCCTTCGCAGGGGGTAGCGGCTGGCGCAGGTGCTCGATCACCTTCTCGTGGCCTTTGGCATCGAAGTTGAGTGCGTAGATGGAGCGTCCGTCCGGCAGCGCGCCCGGCTTCTCGCAGAAGTAGTCGGGGAACGCACGCCACTCGAACTCGAGCCACGGATTTTGTTCGAGTTCCTCGATCACCGTCGGACCCGCAGAGAGGTACACGTCGCGAAGCTCTCGGCGGTCGGTGCCGACCGTGGCGTCCAGATACTCCTCTAGCAGTTCCGGCGAGTCCGGCACTCCCGCCCGCTCGTTCGCCGGGCTCAGCGGGATCCACAGGCCGCCCCCGGAGTAGGCGGTGGTCCCGCCGAACTGGTCGGTTTTCTCGATCACGACCGTTCGAAGCCCGCGGGTCGCCGCGATGAGGGCGCCGGCCAGCGCGCCGCCTCCCGACCCAACTACGAGAACGTCGCACTCCCGGTCCCAATTAGCTGCCATCGGCTGCGGGACGCTAGCAACGGCTCAAGGGGCCTCCCGGTTGACGGTTCCGTTGGGCGGGACCGCCGCTCGAGCAGCTGACCCGGCAACTCTGCACGGTGCGCTTTTTTGCACGATACGCAATTTTTCCTGCTACCATGCTCGCATGGCCGCGGTCGACCTGTCTCCCCCCACCCACCGCGAACGCAAGAAGCAGGCCACCCGCCGAGCCATCCACGCCGCGGCCCTGCAGCTCGTGGAGCGCCACGGGCTTGCCGGCGCGACCATCGAGGCGATCAGCGAACAAGCGGGGGTGGCGCCCCGGACCTTCTGGTCCTATTTCACCTCCAAGGAGGAGGCGGTTCTGGACCACGATCCCGAGCGTCCCGAGAGGCTGCGGCTGGCGCTTCTCAGCCGCCCTTTCGGAGAGGACGCTTTGACATCGGTTCAGGCTGTTCTGGAGGAGGATATCGTCAGCCGGGCAACGGACCGCGCAGTGTCGATTCGCATCGCGGAGCTGGTGCGACGCGAGCCGGAGCTGAGGGCCGCGGTGAGCGCCACTTTCGACCAGGTCGGGCAGGCGTTGGTGACCGCCGTTGCGGAGCGCACGGGCCAGAACCCTGAGCGCGACGTCTACCCCGGCCTCCTCGTTGGATCGGCTTGCGTCGCCTGCCGCGTTGCGTTCCTGCGCTGGACGGGCCTCCCCGGCCGGCCAGGCCTTCGGACGCTGCTCGGCGAGGCTTTCCACCAGCTGGCCGCCGGCCTTTCGGGTCCTCTCCCGAGAGAATCTCGTCGATGACCGCCACGCTCGATGCACCGGTAGTCAACGCCAACGGCTACACGAAGCGCCAGATCCTTTTCATCATGTCCGGGCTCATGCTCGGACTGCTCCTCGCTTCGCTCGACCAGACGATCGTGTCGACCGCACTGCCGACGATCAGCAGGGACTTCCACCGGCTGGACCTGTACAGCTGGGTGGTTACCGCTTACCTGCTGACCTCGACTGCCAGCACACCGCTGTACGGGAAGATCGGCGACCAATTCGGGCGCAAGCGCATATTCCAGATCGCGATCGTGATCTTCCTGATCGGGAGCGCGCTTTCGGGGCTCGCCCAGAACATGTACCAGCTGATCATCTTTCGTGGCGTTCAGGGCGTGGGCGCGGGAGGGCTCATTACCCTCACGCTGGCGATCATCGGCGACGTCATCCCGCCGGTAGACCGCGGCCGGTACCAGGGATACTTCGGCGCGGTGTTCGGTGTCTCGAGCGTGATCGGACCACTGATCGGTGGTTTCCTCGTTGACCAGGCGTCGTGGCGTTGGGTCTTCTACGTCAACCTACCTGTGGGTGCCGTTGCCCTGATCGTGATCAACCGGGTGCTTCAGCTGGACCATGTGTCCCGGAGGTCGCGGGTCGATGTACTGGGCGCGCTGCTGATCGTCACCGGAGTCTCGTTCTTACTGGTCGGCGTGCAAAACGCCGGCTCGGCGGCCAAGGTGACCGCATCGTCCGTCCTTTTCGGCATCGTCGGCATCGCGCTCATCGGAGTGTTCGTGTGGTGGGAGAGGCGAGCAGCCGAGCCGATCGTGGATCTAGGCCTCTTCAGGATCAAAGTGTTTACGGTCTCCAACGTGCTGGGATTCATCACCGGAATGGTGATGTTCGGAGCGCTGCTGTTCCTGCCTCTCTACTTCCAGACCGTCCGGAAGATCAGCCCGACCTTCTCGGGGTTGCGGCTTCTTCCGATGCTCGCCGGGATGTTGTCGATGTCGATACTTGGCGGCCGGCTTGTCTCGCGCACCGGCCGCTACCGGTGGTCGGTCATAGCCGGCACGGCGATCCTGGCGGTGGGGATCGGCATGATGAGTCTGATCAGGGTCGACACCGCTGAATGGATCATCGCGCTGATGCTCCTCATCATCGGAACCGGGCTCGGCCTGTTCATGCAGGTGCTTGTTCTGGTCGTCCAGAATGCCGTACCACGAGAGAACCTCGGTGCCGGCACGGCCGCGGTGACGTTCTTCCGCACCCTGGGCGGAGCAATAGGAGCTGCTGTTCTCGGCGCGGTGCTGGTTCTTCAAGAGAAGACCCACGGTGCCCACTACGTCCATGTATACGGAAGGGTAGAGGGACCGCTGCAGTCCTTCACCCACGCCATGGACACAGCCTTCAGATATGCGTTCCCTGTGGCGGTGATCGCCTTCTTGTTGTCGTTCCTGCTGCAGGAAGTGAAGCTGCGGGGCAGCAGCGCCTTTACCAAAACGCCGGCCGTCGAGAGCCTGGGCTGAATTTATAACCCGAAGGCTGATTCCATCGAGGCCGCCGACGCGGCCTGGCCGGTCGCGGGAACACCAAGCAGGTCTTCGGCGGTGCGAAGCAACGAGTAGTGGTTGAACAGGGCCGCGCTTTTCGTTCCGGGCGCGGTGGTCGGGCTGACCACAATTGTTGCGACGTGGCACCCAACGGCGGTCGCGTTGGCCGCACAGTTGTTGGAACTGCCACCTTCACCCTCGTCCCATGTGATGAAGAGGGCGACGGTCCCCGACCGGAAGGCCGAGCTGCCGACGATCTCGCCCACGGTCGTGTTCAGCCATCTGTCACCGTCGGCGACCGAGCCGTCATGGGTGTCGTCGATGAGGTTCGGGGTGATGAACGAGAAGGCCGGCAACGTTGCGCCGGCGAGGTCATCACGAAACGAAGTGAATGGAACATCGTTGGACGGGCACGTCCCCGTCAACGCCACGAAATACGGAGGAGGATTGTGCCGGACCGCATACTCGCCCGCGCTGGCGCGGTCACATGCGGTGGGCATCGACTCCTCGTAGGCCTTCCAGCTTGCGACCTGGGAGAAGATGCTCGGAACGGAAGGGCCAGCTCTACACGACGAACTCGGGCTGCAATCGGATACAAACTGAGCGACCGATCCGATCGGCAGGCCCGATGTTCCCGCTATGTAGTTGGGCAGGCTCGGGTGGGTGACGTTGTGGTAGTTGGTGGCCAACCCGCACTCGCCGGCGAGCTTGTTCTCGAACGGCGCGGAGGGCGACCCGATGACGCTGCCGTAGGAGTGGTTCTCCATCCATATCCACACCACGTGCCGGTAATTCGCCCTTGCGGTCTGCAGGAAACCACAAGGGGTCACGGGCGCCGGCGTCGTGGTAGGGGGCAGGCCTGGGACGGCCTGCGTCGACGGAGTTGTGCCAGAGGCGGCGGTGGTCGGTCCTGCGGCCGGGTGGGAGAATGAGCTTCCGCACGCGACCAGGCCCACTGAAGCCAAGACGGCAACAGCACCGGTTCGACCGGCCGCAGCCCTCGAAGCGACGATCAATCCTCGAGCTGACGAGACGCTGAAGCCACTGCCGCAGCGAGCCTCTCGGCCGCGGCAGCGGCGGCGTCCTCGGTCGGCGCTTCCACCATCACCCGCACCAGCGGCTCGGTTCCTGAGGGGCGCAAGAGGACTCTGCCGTCCGAACCAAGATCCTCA
Source organism: Acidimicrobiales bacterium (assembly GCA_036378675.1). NCBI lineage: Bacteria > Bacillati > Actinomycetota > Acidimicrobiia > Acidimicrobiales > Acidimicrobiales bacterium. The sequence goes on along the minus strand of DASUWA010000005.1, from coordinate 2,404 downwards.
GTCTCCCGTTGAACAGCCGCGCTGACCGTAGCTGACGCGACCAGCGCTGCTCCCGATCCCCCCGCAACGGTGACGTTTCGAATCACCTGCGGGAGACGCACCATCGACGTGTCCGCCAGCTCGGACAACGGCTTCCCCGCCCGCACGATCAGATCCATGAGCATCAGTCCCGAAAGGACGCCATCCCCTGTCGTCGCCAGGTCCCTGAAGATGATGTGACCGGACTGCTCGCCACCCAGCGACCAACCATTGGCGTCGAGAGCCTCGAGCACGTAGCGGTCTCCCACCGGTGTCTCGTGCACGCGGATGCCGGCCTGCGCCATCGCCCGCCGCAAGCCGAGATTGGACATCACCGTGACCACCAAGGTGTCGCCGGCAAGCCGCCCGCGCGCTTTCAGATCGGAGGCGAACAACGCGAGCAGCCGATCGCCGTCCACAACCGCTCCGGCGCTGTCGATGGCGATTACCCGGTCGGCGTCCCCGTCGAGCGCCATGCCGGCGTCGGCCCCGTGCCGGCGCACCGCGGCGGCGAGCGAGGAGGGATCCGTCGAGCCGCATGCGGCGTTGATGTTGACGCCATTCGGAGCGGCGGCCAGCACCTCGACGACGTGTGCGCCCGCGGAGGACAGGATCCGCTCGGCGGTGGTGGTGGCGGCGCCATTGGCGCAGTCGAGCACCACCCGGATCCCACCTAGCTTCCGCCCTTCCAGCGCGGCGACCACCGTCTCGCAGTACCAGTCCCGGGCCTCGGGCTCGGACCACAGCCTGCCGATCCTCTCGCCGGAGAGAGATCCCGGATCGCGCGAGGCACTTGGGCTCGCGCCAGAATCTCCGCGGGTCAGCTCGGCGAGGACGGCTTCGACCTTCTCTTCCTCCGCGTCGGTCAGCTTTCGCCCGCCGGCGGACAACAGCTTCACCCCGTTGTCCTGAAAGGGATTGTGCGAAGCGGACACCACCGCGGCCGGCAGCCCTTTCGATGCTGCAATTGCCGCGACCCCCGGGGTGGGTATCACACCGAGGTCGATGACGTCTGCCCCCTCAGCGGACAGCCCGGCGGAAAGCGAAGCCTGGACCATCGGCCCGGACAGGCGGGTGTCCCGCCCGACGAGGAAGACCGGCCGCTCACTGCCGGCTGAAAGCGTCCGCGCCGCAGCGCGCCCCAGGGCGACCAGGAGCTCGGGCGACAGCTCGACGCCGGCGAGCCCGCGGACGCCGTCTGTCCCGAAGCGCAACGACACAGGACTAAGGGACAAAGGGCTGGGGCCGCCGGGCAGTCACCCGGTCAGCGCTTGGAGTACTGAGGCGCCTTCCGGGCCTTCTTGAGGCCGTACTTCTTGGATTCCTTCTCCCGGGCGTCCCTCGTCAGGAACCCCGCCCTCTTGAGGGGCACCCTGAGATCAGGCTCCAGATCGGCCAGGGCCCGGGCGATTCCCAGGCGCAGCGCGCCGGCCTGCCCCGAGATGCCCCCGCCGTCCAGCGAGCAATCCACGTCGTAGACCTCGGTCTTCTCGACCAGGCGCAAAGGCTCGGTGATGATCATCCGGTGGGTCGCGGAGGGGAAGTACTCGTCGATCGGTCGCTTGTTCACCGTCACCGCGCCCGACCCCGGACGCAGGCGGACCCGGGCGACAGCGGCCTTGCGCCGGCCGGTGGACTGTACGAGGGGCTTCTCTGGCACTTTGACGATCGTCTTCCTTAGGAGGCCCGGCGGGTGCGCGGATCGACGGGCAGTGGCTTCGGGCTCTGGGCGGAGTGAGGATGGGTGGGGCCGGCGTAGACCTTCAGCTTGCGGATCATGTGCCTGCCGAGCGGGCCCTTCGGAAGCATCCCCTTGACGGCCATACGGAAGGTTCCCGCCGGGTCCTTTTCGAGGAGGTCCGCATATGTGCGCGAAGTCAGCCCCCCCGGATAGCCGGAGTGGCGATACCGCAACTTCTTCTCGGCCTTGTCGGCGGTCATGAGGATCTTGGCCGCGTTCACGACGATCACATGGTCCCCGGTATCGACGTGCGGGGCGAAGATCGGCTTGTGCTTGCCCCTGAGCACCCGGGCGACCTCGGTGGCCAGACGCCCGAGGACGGCACCGTCCGCGTCGACCTCGAACCAGTCGCGCTGGATGTCGGCGGGCTTCGGAGAGAATGTGCGCACGGGGCTCTGGGTCCTCACTAATACGGAAAAGGGCGGAACACCTCGCGCAGGGGCGCGACGGGCCGACTCACCAGGATAGAGGCTCCGGCAGGCGACTGGCAATCAGGTCCGGGGTCGGGATCAGAACCCGGAAGGGGGCGTGTCAGACCGTCAGTCCCGGGTTGGTGCCGTCTGCCTGACCTGCTTATTGTTGCACCGGATATGGATCTAGCGACCCGTCTAGTCGGAAGCGACTTCGGCTCCCCTCACGGCGTGA